>JBAVBF010000387.1:0-2546 GCA_049586115.1 Thermoanaerobaculia bacterium
CGTCTGCGGCAGTCCCAGGATGCTCGCCGACTCGTAAGAGCGGAGCGTCGGCGGTCCGACAAAGAATGCACTGACGAGCGACACCACTTCCTTCGCTGTGCCGCTCGACTCGTAGGTATCGGCCGCGGCGCGATCCGCCCAGATAGTCATGACCAGGAACGGCTCGCTTTCCACATTCGGCTCCAGGAGCAAACAGCCGAGATTCCCCGATTGGGCGCGCACCCTGGGGACAGCCTGCTCGTTGTACGTCCTTCTCAGATTCGCCGCCTGGTCCGGCTTGACGAGGAACGATCCGACCCGCACCCACATGTTGATCTCCATTCTTCAAAGATTCTGAGCACGGCACGGCTTCACCGCCGATGCCGCTTTCGCCCTGAGGACATCGAAGGCGCCCAGCTCTGATCGAAGCTGTGAGATGCACTCCAGCGCACGAGCACGTCCCAACGTCATCGCGGCGTCAACCGCGGCTGAAGGTCCACCAGCCGGACCATACCCTCAACCCACGCCGTTGCATCCGAAGCTCAGAACGTCACCGCGAGCCACGTCGGCGACGACGACACCAGCGCACTCGCGGACGTAAGATCCGAGATGTCGGCGGACGCTACATAATCCAACGTTCGCTCCGTCGTGCTCTTGGACCGAGTGCGTGTCCAGGAACCGAATCACGGCGGCATCGACAAACGCGAGCGCGCTGGCTGACGGGATCCACACGTCGTCGAAAGGGATCTGCTCGCCCTCGAGAAATCTGGCGATCGCGGCCCTATTTTCGATGATCAGCACAGAGCCCGGGCCAACTTTCACGTCCGCGCGAGATGCTTCGGCAGGAGGCGCCTCCCGGCGACAAGCCAGTAGCAGGAGCAAAACCACGACGCATTTGTTAGCCAATATCGAAGTCCTTCTGTTCAACGAAAGGCCGAACACAGCGCAGCGAATAGGATACCCGTGCCCCAGGTGAGTGCCCGACTCCTCACGTTGCTCACCGTCCCCGAAGAGATACCTGGTTCAAACGGATTGGCCAGTCTCCGCTCTCACCGTCCAATGAAAGCGGTCCTTGAAATCCTCGAAGCACGTCGAGCAAATCCAGTAGTACTCGTCCTCGGTGCTGTAGCCCTCGTGAAGCATTCCGGGAGCGTCCTCGAGCAAGAACTTGGCCCAGCAGAAGAAGCAGTGGTCATGATCCCACTCCGGGTTCTTCGCGTATTGCCTGTACTTCCGACGAACGAGAACAACGCCGGCAACGAGATCCTGTTGCCCCGTCAGTCTCCAGTCATCATCTGCCGCCGCCATGTCCCCCACTCCGAGAGCCATCTCTCCCCGCCAGCCTCACTTATCTCTCCAACGTTCTCGCGTTCACCAACAGCGCGCAAGTGCGGTCCGCTGCGACACGCGGGTTGGCGGCAGCGTGCCGAGGTTCAATGGGCCCACAATGCAGGAACCGCCTTCATCAAATCCGGGTCGGCCGCGGACAACTCCGCTTTCTTCGCTCGGATGTACCTTGCGGCGACGGCGTCGAAGTCGACATCCCAGATGATCTCATCGAGAGGCGAAAACAGGTCTTTCAGCTCTGCCCGGTGCGCAAAGACGTAATCCTCCGTGGGTCTTCCGGCGGGGAACGCCTCCAGGGACCGCCGCATGGCATCCGCAGCGTTGCCCTCTCCCATCCGCTCGAAGGCGTCCGCGGCCCGCAGCGTGTGCTCGCGATTTCTTCCCTGGTACCAGAAATCGTGCCCCCCATTGCCGATCACGCCGTGGGCAGTGACCGCCGCCATCAGATCCGCCTCCACCCGGGACAAGCCTTGTAGCGAGTCCGGATAGGGCATGCGGCTTTCAATCCGGCGGAGCACAGCGGTCACGAGGGCTAGATTCGCAGACTTCTCAGGTGTTTCACTGGTCCTCGAGATCGGCCTGCGTTCGGTCATCGGAACATCAAGAAGTGCTTACGGCTTCGTTCGAGCGGTCTTCTCGAGCCACTTCACGTCGACGAGATCTTGCTCACGCCCAGCGGCTCGCTTGTTGGCGATGAGGTGCTCTCGCGAGAGTACCGAGGCATCTTGATCAGCAAACCGCGCGGAGACCCGCTGATCCCAGGCATCCGGAAAAGCAACGCCATCGATGGCCGTTATGACATCGATTCGAACCGGGTCGACGCCAATCTGGAAGACAAGGCCCGGCTGCGAAAGATCGTCAACCGAAAGGTCATGCAGCGGCGCACCGAAATCGGCGAGCGCGGCGAGAACCCGTTTTCCGTTGGCTGGGTCGGGCCGAACCCAGACGTCCAGATCCTTGGTGGCACGCACGAGACCGTGCGCAGCGAGCGCGTACGCGCCGACGATCAGGAATTCAACGCCCCGGGCGTTGAATGCGGCTAACAGATCTCTGAAGTCGGGGTTCATCGTTCGGATCCCGGTTCCAAGCAAGACACTGACGCGTCAGCTCCCACACAGCAGAGATGCGCTCGTTGATCGAGGAGGTCTCCCATTCATCCTCGGGTACGCTCGCCCCGGGTCGAAAGACGCGGCTCGAAATTGCTCGCCGAGAGAGAGTCC
>JBAVBF010000388.1:0-3203 GCA_049586115.1 Thermoanaerobaculia bacterium
CCGTACTCTGCGCAGCAACCGCAGCACTCCCCGCGCGCCGCGCCAGACGTAAAGCACCGGCAGCGCGGCCGCCGGCGCGGATGGAAAGCTCTGGCGCATGAATCCGATCGGAGGCAACGCCAGCTCGCGCATCCGACGCAGGCGATCGCTCCACGAAAGCGCTTTCAGATCGTTGGTGAGAACCGCGCCTCGCCTTCGGCCGGCATCGAGAAATGCCGCGGACGGCTCATCGCGAGCTCGCTCCTCTTCCGTCAGCCAATCGCGCGCGCGATCGTGAGCCGCGGCAGCAAACCAATCATCCGCCAGTTCGATCGAACGCTCGCAGATCGCCACGACGCGGCGCTCCGCGGCCAGGCGCCAGAAGCGCGCCTGCTCGTCCGCCGTCATCGCCTCGCGAAGCAGGTGGATGTCGTACAGCCAGATCAATCGCTCGATGTCGTGATGATGCGCAACGCGGTGGATACACGCGAGAAGAAGCGCATCGACATGCGCCGGCGCCAGCGCGTTCGGCGCGATACGCGGAACGGCGATGGCGCGGCGGAACAGCTCCTCGAACGGCAGCGCATCGCGAACCACCGGCGAGTTCGCAACGTCCCAGTGCACGTCATACACATGACCACCGCGCGTAAATGATTGTTGGCGGACCGCCAGCGAGTCCCCGCTCGTGAGCGGTGACGTGTACCCGCGGCCGTGCATGATCTCCCGGACGTTCTCGAGATCCGATTCCGCAATCAGCAAATCGGTATCCCCTCGGGGCCGCAATTCGGGCGACGGATAGATGTCGTACGCCAGCCCTGTCCCTTTGATGATGAGGACCCGGATGCCGTTCGCCCCGAACGCCGCCAGAACCTCGCGAACGTCCGCCAGCCTCGGCGACTCTCCAATCGCCGCGCGGATCGCAATCCCGCGCAGCGAAGATTGGATCGGCCAATCCGGGAGCCGCGCGTAGACGAGCGGACCAAGCCCGTTCTGTTCTATCGATTCCGCGAATTGAGCCGCGTCGGCAGTGGTCGTACCGGCAGGCCACTCGGCGCTCTCGCCACGCAACAACGCGCGCAAGGAAGCGCGCAGAGACGCCGGAATCGGCAATGCCTCGGGAACGTCAGCCATCGGTCTGCAGCCAACCTCTGCCGCGAACTCAAAAATTCATCACGCGGAGCCGCGGGGCCAGTGCTTTTCTCCGCGTCCCCGCGCCTCCGCGTGAAAAAACTGCGGCGCGGAGTTTGCTATTCGAACACTCAACATGTCCGCAATCGTCGTTCTCATCATCGCCGCGCTGGCAGTAGTGCTTGCCCTCGGTTTGGCCTATCTGCCACTTCGGCTGCTGGTCGGCCACATCGCAAAGAACGTTCGCGAATTCATCCAGCGCCAGCGGGAACGCCGCACCGTCGATCGCGCCACGCCCGACCGCCGAAAAATCGCGCCGTAGCTACCGTGCCGGCTCGGCGACGGCCTTCTCCACCGCGGCTTTCAGCTTTCCATCGTTCGGCATGATCGCGCCGATCTGCCGCCAGACGATTTTGCCGTTGCGGTCGAGCAGCAGCGACGTCGGAAGCACCGTCGTCTGCAACAGGTTGGCGATGCGTCCCTCGGGATCGACCGCGATCGGATACGTGATCTTCTGCTCCGTCACGAACGTCTTCACCGCCGCCGTCTCCCCCTCGTCGACGCTCACGCCGATGACCTTCAGCCCCTTCGCCGCGTATTGATTCTGGAGCGCCTGCAATTCCGGCGTCTCGAAACGGCACGGACCGCACCATGTCGCCCAGACGTTGAGAAAGATGACGGTCCCCTTCTCGCCGGCCAGGTTCAACGGCTTGCCGTCGAGATATCTGGCCGTGTACGCCGGCATCGAATCGCCGACGTCGGTGCGTGCGGACGCCAGTTCCGCCGGCTCTTCTTTCGCGGACTTCGAGACAGGCGACGCCGATGACGTCGCGGTCGTCGCCGGCTTGGCGGGATTGACAGATTGCGTTTCGTGTTTCGCGCACGCGGCCGCAAGCGAGATTGCGCAGAGCGTGGCCAGAGTCGATTTCATAGTCGTAGTCACCGTATTCGAGGGTTGATTATTGCCATGAGGCGAGGATGTTTTCGAATCAGCCGCTTCACAGTCCCTCGCCCGGTTTCGTCGGTTGCATCTGCAGCGCATCGTTCACGCGATTGAAGTAGTTGAACAATCCTGCCATCGCCGAGATCTCCACGATCTCTCCTTCGTCGTAGTGCTCGCGCAGCCGCGCGAAGAGCGCATCGCCGACGCGGTTCGCATCGATCGTGAGCTGTTGCGCGTACGCGAGCGCCGCCTTCTGCCGCTCGTCGAACGGTCCATTTTCAAAATCGAGCAGCGCGTTCATCTGGTCGTCCGTTGCTCCGTGCCGCGCAGCCTGCGCGGTATGCGAGCGGTTTCAATATTCGCAACTGTTGATGCGCGAGACGAGCGTCGCCACCAGTTCTTTCGTCCGCACCGACACCGTTCCCGTATTCGTGACGGCGTCCATGTGCGCCATCATCGTCTTCAGGATTTCGGGACGGTGCGCATAGACGCGAAACATGTTCGGAACGTTGCCGCGCACCGCGCCGATCTGCTCGAACTTCTCGCGCACCTCGGCATTGACCTGATCCTTCGTGAGCCTGGTGATGCGGGACATCGTTTCCCTCCGAACAGCAAAACGCCCCGCGTTTCCGCGGGGCGCAATCGTAAGCGAATTGATGAAAAATCGAGCGTTATGCTTCCGTCTCGGGCTTGCCCTTCTTGGCCACTTCCGGCTCCGCCGCTCCCGCTTCCGGCGCTGCCACTTCCGCGACCACTTCGGCGCGTGCCGTGGTGACGCCGACGATGACGCGGTGCGGATCTTCTTCCACCTTCACACCCTCCGGCAGGTTGAGATCCGAGATGCGGACCTGCTGGTGCGCGCCGAGGTTTGAGATGTCGACTTCGATCGTGTCGGGGATGGCGTTGGGGAGGCACTCGACATGAAGCTCGCGCATCTGCCAGTCGAGGATGCCGCCCTCTTTGACGCCAATCGAGCTGCCGGTGAGATGCACCGGAATCGTGAGCCTGACCACTTCGTCCATCACCACGCGCACGAAATCGATGTGCGTCATGCGGCGCGAGATCGGGTCCATCTGCGTGTCCTTGATCATGGCGTGGCGCTGCTGATCGGTGCCGGACATCTTCAGCAGGAAGATCGAGCGGATGCCGTGCT
>JBAVBF010000389.1:0-4918 GCA_049586115.1 Thermoanaerobaculia bacterium
GGGGGTCCTTCGACCGTCCTTCGGCGGCTCAGGATGACAGCGGTCCGTGGTCGTATCCGGCCTCGATCCACAAATAGCGAAGCGTGTTTGCGTCCCGCGCGCGAGTGACGATCGCGTGATGCGCGAAAAGCAGCAAACGCCGCAGCAGCGAATGCGGGACGCCGTTTTTCTCGAGGTACTCGCGATGCGCGGCGACGGTTTCGAAGCTCATCGAGCGGAGGACGTTGTTCAATCGCACGACCGTTCCCTGCACGCCTAACTCGCCGCGGCGGAGAAGGTGGCGGCGATGGAAGAGGCGCAGTTCGCCCTCGGTGACGCCGATGCGCAGCGGTTTGCCGGCGTACATCGGGATCGACCGGATGCGGAATCCCCACGCGTTCTGCGCGCGCATCGCGTCGGTGATTTCGCGAGCGAGGGCGTCATCAACAATTTCGCGCTCGCGGACGATGAGCAGCCAGTCGTCCGTCGCGGCATCGACTGCGCGATTCAGTTCCGCGCGATGTTTCGAGAGCGGATCATCGAACGGGACATCGAGCACGAGCTGTTCGAGATGCTGCAGATGCGGCGTCAGCGCGCTCAGCTCCTCGGCATGCACGTGGCCGAGCGTGATCACGCCGAGCCGCACTAATCCTCGACTTTCTCGTGAATGCGAACGATGCGCGACGCTTTGCCGGTCGTCTCGTCGACTTCGATCATCGCGCCGGACAGCCGGATGTCGCGCTTGGCGACCTCCAGCTTCTTCGGGGTATTCATGAGAAAACGGTAGAGCACTTCATCGGGACGGAATCCGATGATCGAATCGTACGCGCCGCTCATGCCGACGTCGGTCTGGAACGCGGTGCCGAGTGGCAGGATCCGTTCGTCGGCCGTCGGCACGTGCGTGTGCGTGCCGACGACGACGGAGACACGGCCGTCGAGGTGGCGTCCCATCGCTTGCTTCTCCGAGGTCGCTTCGCAATGAATGTCGACGACGATGACTTTCGCGGCGTCGCCGATCTCTTTCAACTCGCGGTCGACGACATAGAACGGGTTGTCACACGGCGGCATGAAGACGTTGCCCATCACCTGCACGACGGCCACATTCACTCCTGCCGCGGTCTGCCGGATCACGCGTCCCTTGCCGGGATTGGCCTGCGGATAATTCGCCGGGCGGATCACGTGCTCGTAGTGATCGTAGTTGTCGACGAAATCCTTTTTATCCCAGATGTGATTGCCCGAGGTGTACGCGTTGATCGGGAGCTCCGACAGCTCGTGCATGATCGCCTCGGTGACGCCGAAACCGCCGGCGGCGTTCTCGATGTTGACGATCGTGAAGTCGATCTTTTCGCGATCGACGACATGATTGAGCTTCTGATGCAGCGCCTTGCGGCCAGGCTGGCCGACGACGTCACCGATGTAGAGGATGTTGATCATGTCGTCGCTTTCTGCCGGATCTGTTCCGACACCGCAGCGACAAACGCTTCAAATGCTTCATGATCATCCGAGTAGCGACAGGTAACGGTCAGCGCAACGGTTGCGGTGGTCGTAGCGAAGATCGCAAGTTCGACCCGGCGCGAGATGAACAGCAGCGCCAGCACAACCACGAGCCACGCACACAGGGGCGCGAACAGAACGGTGCCGGTTATCGGAGGTAGGTGGATGAAGTTGTCGAGTAACCCTACGATCATCATGATGAGGAGAAAGGAGATGAAGACAAACACTGCGTGCCTCGAGTATGGCCGGTATCGCGACGACACGCGCGCCGGCTTGGAGTTCAAACCCGAAAGAGGTACGGTCTGCGACCAGTGCACGCCGAAACGCCTGTGTCCTATCAAGTCGACGTGATCCTCATGAAGCTCCATGGTCTGCTCATAGGCGCCTTCCTTTTCGGTGTAGCGAATCATTTCGCGTAGTCGACCGCTCTCATTTCACGGATGACGGTGACCTTGATCTGACCGGGATACTGCAACTCCGCTTCGATCTTGCGAGCGACGTCCTTCGAAAGCCAGATCGACTGTTCGTCGGTGATCTTTTCGGCGTTGACGATGATGCGGAGCTCGCGTCCGGCCTGGATGGCGAAGCTCTTCGAGACGCCTTCCATCGAGTTGGCAATCCCTTCGAGCCGCTCGAGGCGATGCACGTAGTTTTCGAGGATCTCGCGGCGCGCGCCCGGGCGGGCCGCGGAAAGCGCGTCGGCGGCGTTGACCAGGACCGCTTCGACCGTGGTCGGATCGTAATCGCCGTGGTGGCACTCCATCGCGTGAATGATTTCGCGCTTCTCGTCGTACTTTTCGAGCACCTGGCGGCCGAGCTCGAGATGCGTTCCTTCCATCTCGCGATCGATCGCTTTACCGATGTCGTGCAGCAGGCCGCCGCGCTTGGCGATCGTGTCGTTGACTCCGAGCTCGATGGCCATGAGCGCCGCAAGCTGCGCAACTTCCAGCGAGTGCATCAGCACGTTCTGGCCGTACGAGGTGCGATAGCGGAGCCTGCCGAGAAGCCGGAGCACCTCGGGATGGATATCGGTGATGCCGAGCGAGAAAGCAGCGGCTTCGCCTTCCTCGAACAGTTTCTGATCGAGCTCCTGACGCACTTTCTCGACCAGCTCCTCGATGCGGGCGGGATGGATACGGCCGTCCTGCATGAGGCGTTCGAGCGAGATGCGGGCGATCTCGCGGCGGATCGGATCGAAACCGGAAAGGATGACTGCTTCCGGCGTGTCGTCGACGATGAGATCGACGCCCGTCGCGAGCTCCAGCGCGCGGATGTTGCGCCCTTCGCGGCCGATGATGCGGCCCTTCATGTCCTCGCTCGGGAGATCGACGACCGAGACCGTGTTCTCGGCGACGTAGTCCGAGGCCATGCGCTGGATGGCCATGCCGAGGATTTTGCGGGCTTTGAGATGCCCGAGCTCGTTGGCCTCGGTCTCGATGCGCTTGATGATCTGTGCCGCGTCGAGCTTGGCATCGTTCTCGATGCCGCGGATCAGCTCGCGCTTCGCTTCGTCGGTCGTAAGGCCGGCCACCTGTTCGAGCTTGTGGCGCTGCGCCTCGATCAACTCGCCGAGCTCGCCTTCGCGCTGCTCCAGCGTCTTCTCACGATCGCCGATCGCTCGATCGCGTTTCTCGACCTCACCCATGCGCGTGTCGAGTTGCTGCGTCTTCTTGTCGAGGTTCTCTTCCTTCTGCTGCAGACGGCGTTCGCTGACTTTCAGCTCGTCGTTGCGCTGCTGCGACTTGCGATCGAAGTCCGACCGCATCTGCAGAAGTTTTTCTTTGACCTCGAGGTCGGCTTCCTTGGTTTTTGACTCGGCGGCCTTGCGGGCATCCTCGAGGATTCGATCGGCATTCCGACGCGCTTCGTCGAGCAGCGCGGCGCCACGTTTGCGGGATACGGCGGCCCAGATGGCGGCGAGAACGACGGCCCCGGCCAGCCCGATGAGCACTGCAATCACATAACTAACGTTGATACTCAAACTGCACCTCCCCAGTCGGGAGGCTTGCGCGCTACTCGCGAGGAAATTCGGAGGACCCCGCCTGAGCCGTGTGTAGGATTCTTACTTGAACCTGCCGGAACAGGTGGGCGCTCTACCCGTGCCGTTTAGCTACCGTCTCCATATCCCGAACGGTTGCCCGTGCGGGACGACGGCATGCACGCGGCACAAAGACGCGAGCACCCGGAAGTAAGAAAAGCATCGGTTCAAGAGTTAGATCGTTCATCACGAACTCTGCAGGGACTCCGAAAACTGCTTGTCTGAAAACTGTGGCTCAGGTGATGATCTTCCCGAGCCGCTCCGACATTTCCTCTGTTTTCTCGATCCAGATTCCGACCGCGTTGCTGCGCTCTTTTCTGTAGCGGGAAAACTCATCGGCGATATTGAGAGCCGCCAGGATGGCGATTTTCATTGGGTCGACCGTGGCAACCTTCGCCGCGACCTCGCGCATCCTGGAATCGACGAACCGCGCAAGCTCCGTTAAATAGTTCGGGTCTCCCTCTCCACGAACGTTATACGTCTGACCAAAGATCTCGACGGAAGTCGAGTCGTATTCACCGTCCATCGAAAAAAATTACCAAGAACGCGCGGATTATAACCGAAGGGTGAAGAGTGAAGGGTGAAGAGTGAAAAAAGCGAATCGCTCTGTCGTTTTCACTCTTCACTCTTCACCCTTCACTCTTCACCCTTCACTCTTCCCCCTTCACTCTTCACCCGTCACTCTTCACCCTTCACTCTTCACTCTTCACCCTTCCGCCACCCATCCTGCATCCACCCCATTTGCACGAAAACCGCAGATTGACTTACGCCTGATTACCGCCTAAGTTGACGTTGCGACTCCTCATGGCCGTACTTGCCCGCCGTCTCGACTTGCAGTTCCAGCTCCTCGAAGCTCCCCCGATCCTCAAGCCGGCCATTACTCCACGGATCGTAGAATCCGACGCTCTTCGCAATCTCCGCGCGACCCTCGAAGCCTCGATCGCATCGAAACTCACCAGCGGCTCGGAATTGGTCCGCGCGGTTGCCCGCCAGCGCCGCGACGAAATCCTTCCGACGACGATCCCCCCACTCGATGCGCTCCTCGGCGGCGGACTGGCGCGCGGCAAGATGACGGAGATCGCCGGCCGCGGAACGCGCTTCTCGATCGTGATCGCCACACTCGCCGCAGCGACGAGCATCGGCGAGGCAGCGGCGCTCATCGATGCCGGTGACTCGTTCGATCCGCAACTTGCCGAGGCCGCGGGTGTCGATCTGCGCAGGCTGTTGTGGGTGCGGCCGCAGACGATGAAAGAGACGGTTACCGCCGCCGAGATGACCGGCGCGACCAGTTTCCAGCTCGTCATCATTGATATAGGCGCTCGCCGTCCGCCCGGCCGCCGCGTCCCCGACGCCACGTGGGTACGCCTGGCGCGCGTGGCGGAATCGCACGGCGCCACAATCCTCGTC
>JBAVBF010000390.1:0-1886 GCA_049586115.1 Thermoanaerobaculia bacterium
GCAGGCTGCGCTCCCGCGGGATTGATCGTGCCGAGGAACCGTTCGCGCTGATGAGAGGCGACGATGGCGGCAGACTCGTTGGCGCGATCGACGCTGACGCCGGCGGCCGCGGCGCTGGTCATTGCGCTGGCCATGGGCGGATTCGACGTTCCTGAGGATGTGCCTGGTATCGATGATGGCGTCGAAGGGGCGGTCATGCCCGGCTGGCCATCACCCGGAGTGCGATTGGTCGAGCAGCCGAACACTGCCAATGACGCGATTGCCGCGGCGGCCGCGAATCCGCGTAATCCGCCTTGTAAGTGCTGTGTCTTCTTCCGCATAGAGCCTCCAGTTTCATCGTTTGACTAGAGGTTATTTAGAGCAACTGGCGAGCCAGAAATGGCGTGTTCAGCGGCTCAGAAAACGAAGCGCCGACTGCGCGGCCCAGTAGCCGCACATGCCGTGCACTCCCCCGCCGGGCGGCGTGGAGCTGGAGGCGAGGAAGATCCGTTTGTTCGGGGTCGAATACGGATCGCGTTGCACGAACGGACGCGCCAGCACCTGCATCAGGTTGTTCGCGCCGCCGGCGATGTCGCCGCCGATCATGTTCGCGTTGTACGCCTCGTACTGAGCACTATTTCTCGTATGCCGCCCCAGGATGAGGTCGCGGAAGCCGGGCGCGAACCTCTCGATCTGCGCTTCGATGATGCCGGTCATGTCTTCCGTCGAGCCGTGCGGGACGTGGCAGTAGCCCCAGCCCGTCTGTTTGCCGGCCGGCGCGCGCGTGTCGTCGAAAAGGCTCTGCTGCGCGACGAGGACGAACGGCTTGCCGTCGTTGCGTCCCTTCCAGATCGCTGCTTCGTGCGCGGCGATCTCCTCGATCGTCCCACCCACATGCACCGTCGCGGATTTTGTGCACTCCGTCGCGCGCCACGGAATCGGTCCGTCGAGCGCCCAGTCGACTTTGAAGACGGCCGGCCCGTAGCGAAAACGGCGCAGCCGTTTCACGTACGAGGCGGGCAACGCATCGCCGGCGATGTCGGCGAGCTGGCGCGGCGTGACGTCGAAAAGGACGGCGTGCGACGACGGAAGGTCGTTCATCGATCGCACCGGCGTCGATGTCCGTATCGTGCCGCCTAGTGAACGGAGATAGCCGGCCAGTGCGTTGATGATCGAAACGGAACCGCCTCGCGCGCACGGCCAGCCGAGCGCATGCCCCGCCACCGCCAGCACGAGTCCGAAGGACGCGGATCCGGCAGCATCGAGCGGCAGAAACGAGTGCGCGGCACAGCCGCCGAAGAGTGCCCGCGCCGCGTCGCTCCGGAATCGTTTCGCAACGGAAAGCGCGGATCGAATTCCGGCCAGGCCGAAGCGCGTCAGCACGAGCGGATGCCGCGGCAGGAGCCGGATCGGCCGGAGGATTTCGTCGAAGAGCTCCGCCGCGCTGGCCGCGAATGGCGCCATCAATCGCTCGTAGGCCTCTCCATCCACGCCGAGCCGCGCCGCTGTTTTGTCCAGCGACAGTTCGAGGATCGCGGCGCTGCCGTCGTCGAGCGGATGCGCGATCGCATATGGCGACTCCCTCCACGCCAGCCCATGCTCCGCCAGCGGCAGCGTTTGAAGGAACGGCGAGACGAGCGCCATCGGATGAATGGCCGAGCACACATCGTGACGAAACCCCGGCAGCGTCAACTCCTCGGTGCGCGCGCCGCCGCCGATCGTTTCCTTCGCTTCGAGCACGACGACGCTGCGTCCCGCGCGCGCGAGCACGATGGCGGCCGCAAGGCCATTTGGCCCCGAGCCGACGACGACAGCGTCGAATTCAGTCACGAGTCGTAGTCTGACATGTGTAGCGAAGCCCTCGGTGCTCCCAGCCGCGGAGCGGCGACACCTACGTAGCCCAATGC
>JBAVBF010000391.1:0-1577 GCA_049586115.1 Thermoanaerobaculia bacterium
GCCGCCGAGCGTGCTCGCCGACGCCGAGGCGATCGCGCGGCTGAAGCGTGAAGCGCGCACGGCGGCGCAGCTCTATCACCCGTCCATCGCCACGATTCATTCGATCGAGCAGGACGGCGATCATCTCTTCATCGTCGAGGAGTTCGTCGAAGGCGAGTCGTTGACGCGCGTCATCAAACGCGGTGGCTTATCCGAGTCCGAGGTCTGCCGCATCGGACGCGCCGTCGCGGATGCGCTGGCCGAGGCCCACGCGAAAGGAATCGTGCATCGCGACATCAAGCCGGACAACATCATCGTGGCCGGCAATCGCGTGAAGGTGCTCGACTTCGGCATCGCCAAACAGGTGGGAGTGGCGGGCGCGCCCTCCTCCGAAACGCCCACCGCGTTCGTCACGCAGCAGGGGATGATCCTCGGCACGATCCACTACATGTCGCCCGAGCAAGCCCTCGGCAAAACGGTCGAGGGACGCACCGACGTCTTCTCGCTCGGCGTGGTGCTCTACGAGATGACGACGGGACGCCGGCCGTTCGGCGGCGAGACGATCACCGAGACGATGACGCAGATCATCCGCGACGAACCGGCTGAGCCGGTGTCGGTGAATCCCGGCATTTCGCCGTCGATGAACGAAATCATCCAGCGGTGCCTTCGAAAGAATGCAGCCGAGCGCTTCACCGCCGCGGAGCTCGTGACCGCGCTCGATGCGCAGCTCGGCCGCGCGAAAACCGCGCCGTACACGAACGCGAATGCGGTGACTGCCGCGACGCCCACGCTGCTGACCGGATCGCAACTGAAGACGGTGCAGGAGCCGCCGGCGCGCAGGCGCGGTGGACGGATGTTCGATCTGGCGTACATCGCGATCATCGTGGCCATGGCGGGAGTCGGCGCGTGGTATTGGTTTAGTCATCGCGCGGCGCCGGTGTCGATCGTCGCTGCGCCGAAGCCGGTCTCCGTCCCGCAGCCGGCATCGACAACGTCCGTGAACGTCACCGCTCCTCCGGCCGTCATCGAAGAGCAAAAGCCGGACGTCGTTCCAACGAGGACGACTGTCCCAGCCCCCGATCCTGTAACGACGACGACCGAAGATGTTGCGGCGATCCCGGCGCCGCAACCGGACCACGAACCGAAAGCCGACGCCCTCTACGCGGCCGCGATGTCCGAGATTCTCAGCGGCGACGCGCAGCAGGCGCGCAAGACGCTCCATCGCGTGTTGCGGCAGGACCCGCACTACGCGAAGGCGCACTTTCGCATGGGCGAGATCGCGCTCCTCAATCGCAATCTGTTTCCTGCCGCGGAAGAGTTGAACCTCGCGCTCGCCGACTCCGATCGCCTCGATCCGCGCGAACAGCAACTCGCTCGTCTCGGCGTCGCGCTCGCCGTCCGCAATCGCACGAACATCCAACGCCTGGCCGCCGACATCTGGCAGCAATGGCCCGACGATCCCGACCTCACGCGCATGCGCGAAACCTTCCCGGGCATGTTCATCGAATTCCCGCGCGAACGCGGACGACGGCGACGGCTGTAGCTGTCAACTGTCATCCTGAGCCGCCGCAGGACGGTCGAAGGACCCCCAGCTGATA
>JBAVBF010000392.1:0-6952 GCA_049586115.1 Thermoanaerobaculia bacterium
CCGCGCGCGGCTCGAAGAGGGCGACGTCATCGGCCTCGACTTCGGCTCGATCCTCGACGGCTTCGTCGGCGACGGCGCGATCACGGTTCCTGTCGGCAAGGTCACGCCTCGCGCGCAGGAGCTGATCGACACGACGCGCGAATGCCTGGAGCTCGCCATCGCTGAAATGCGCCCCGGCAAGCACCTCGGCGACATCGGAGCCGCGGTCCAGGAGCACGCCGAAAACCATGGGTTCCACGTCATCCGGAACTTCGTCGGACACGGCATTGGACGCCGCATGCACGAGGACCCGCAGGTCTACAACTACGGCCGCCGCGGCCGTGGTCTGGAGCTGCGGGCCGGAATGGTACTGGCGGTCGAGCCGATGCTGTGCGAGATCGGTCCGAAGCTCCGTTCGCGCATCGAACGGGCCGGCAGGGATGGAGTCATCGAAGATGTGCGCACCGACAACGACCGTTGGACGGCCCGCACCATCGACGGAACGCTGGCCGCGCATTTCGAGCACTCGATTGCGATCACGGCCGACGGACCGCAGGTACTAGGTAAGTAGGAGGAACATGTCGAAGGAAGAAGCGATTGAAGTGACCGGAACCGTCCTGGAGACATTGCCGAACGCAATGTTTCAGGTGGAGCTGGAGAACAAGCACAAAGTGCTCGCGCACATCTCCGGCAAAATGCGTAAACACTTCATCCGCATCCTTCCTGGAGACAAGGTCCTCGTCGAATTGTCGCCTTACGACCTCACCAGAGGCCGCATCACCTATCGGTATAAGTGAGCTGAATCATGAAAGTCCGTTCATCAGTCAAGAAGATCTGTGTGAAGTGCAAAATCGTGCGCCGTCAGGGCGTCATTCGCATCATCTGCGAAAACCCGAAACACAAGCAGCGTCAGGGATAGAAAGCTGTCAGCTCTTAGCTCTTAGCTCTCAGGGGAACCGGAGGCGAAGGGTGGCGGGCTACAGCTAAGAGCTAACAGCTAGGAGCTATTAACCAATGGCACGTATTGCAGGTGTGGACCTTCCACTGAACAAGCGGGTCGAAGTCGGCCTGACGTATATCTACGGCATCGGCCGGTCGCGCTCGAAAGACATCCTGACGAAAGCGACCGTCAGCACGGACACGCGCGTCAAGGATCTCTCGGAAGACGACGTCCGCAAGATCCGGCAGGTGATCACGGATGAGGGCAAGGTCGAAGGCGATCTCCGCAAGGACATCGGCCTCGACATCAAGCGCCTCATGGAAATCAACTGTTATCGCGGCATGCGCCATCGCCGCGGTCTTCCGGTGCGCGGCCAGCGGACGCATACCAATGCCCGCACCCGCAAAGGTCCCCGCAAGGGCGCCATCGCCGGCAAGAAGAAGGCAACGAAGAAATAAGGATTGGGTGTGGGGAGTAGGGAGTGGGGTTTAGGAGAGCAAACATCGTTCTCCGACACCCCACGCCCTACTCCCCACACTCCGAGGAAAAACAATGGCAACTGCACGAGCACCTAAGGCTGGAGCCCGCCGCGCGGGAACGAAGAAGAAAGAGCGGAAGAGCATTCCGCACGGCGTGGCTGCAATCAACGCGTCGTTCAACAACACGATCGTCGCGATCTCCGATCCGATGGGGAACACCCTGTCGTGGTCGAGCGCCGGCCGCATCGGCTTCAAAGGCTCCCGCAAGGGAACGCCGTTCGCCGCGCAGGTGGCGGCCCAGAACGCCGCCCAGCTCGCGCAGGAGCATGGCGTCCGTTCAGTCGATGTGAGAGTCAAAGGCCCCGGCGCCGGACGCGAGTCCGCCATCCGTGCCCTGGCCGCGTCCGGACTCGACATCAAGTCGATCAAGGACGTCACACCGATCCCGCACAACGGTTGCCGTCCGCCGAAACGCCGCAGAGTTTGATTTTCAGCTCTTAGCTCTGAGCTGTCAGCTCTTAGGAAAAATGACCGCGGGTCACTCCTAAGAGCTGACAGCTAAGAGCTAAGAGCTCATAGTTTTTCCGGCGCGTGTAGCTCCGGCGCAGTTCCGTACGGCGTGCAGCAGCCGTCGTACACGCGGCGTTCCATGGTGGGACGAGCGCGAAACTTCAGGAGGTCTAGTGGCACGTTACTCGGATCCCGTTTGCCGGCTTTGCCGGCGAGAGGGTATGAAGCTGTTTCTCAAAGGCGACCGTTGTTTCAAGGATAAGTGCTCGATCGAGCGCCGCAACTACGCGCCGGGCCAGCATGGCCGCCGCCGTTCCAAGGTCCTCGGCTACGGAATCCAGCTTCGCGAAAAACAGAAGGTCAAGCGTATCTACGGCCTGCTCGAAAAGCAGTTCCGCCTTTACTTTCAGAAGGCCGCGGGCAAGACCGGCATCACCGGCGACAACCTGCTTCGCCAGCTCGAGCTGCGGCTCGACAACGTCGTCTACTCGCTCGGGTTCGCCGCCTCGCGCGCTCAGGCGCGCCAGCTCGTACGCCACGGCCACATCGAGGTGAACGGCAAGAAAATCAACATCCCGTCCTACCAGGGCCGCAAAGGGGATGTCATTCAGGTTCGCGAAAAGAGCCGCAAGAACGACCAGATCCGCCAGGCTGTCGAAACCGCCAGCGGACGCGGAATCCCGTCCTGGCTCGAGCTCAATCCCGATCAGTTCCTCGGCCGTGTGAATGATCTTCCCAAGCGCGAAGACATCCGCCTGCCGATCCAGGAACAGCTCATCGTCGAACTCTACTCGAAGTAACTAATGCTGGCTGCCGGCGCTCAAGGCCGTCGCCTGTCGGGATTTTGTTCCCGGCAGCCGACACCCGAGAGCCGACAGCCGATACAGCGAGGAGGCCGCGCACATGTTGTGGTCAGATTTCCAGAAACCGAAAAAGCTCGATTACGATGCCGAAACCCTTACCCCGAACTACGGCCGTTTTACCGCCCAGCCGTTCGAGCGCGGCTTCGGTACGACGATCGGCAATGCGCTCCGCCGCGTGCTGCTCTCATCCATTGAAGGCGCCGCGATTACTGCAGTCCGCGTCGAAGGCGTGCTCCATGAATTCTCATCCCTGACCGGCGTCGTCGAAGACATGACCGACGTTGTTCTCAACCTCAAGCAGGTTCCTTTCCGCATGCACGGCGAAGGTCCGAAGACGCTGTACCTCGAGAAGAAGGGGCCGGGCGTCGTCACGGCCGCCGACTTCGAGGAAGACTCCGACATCGAGATCCTCGATCCGACCGCGCACATCGCGACGCTGTCGAAAGAAGGTTCGCTTAAGCTCGAAGCGCGTCTCAAGCGCGGCCGCGGCTACCAGGTCGCTGACCGCAATGCTGATGGCGATCTCCCGCTCGGCTACATCCCCATCGATTCGATCCATTCGCCGGTTCGCCGCGTGAACTACCACGTCGAAGGGGCGCGCGTCGGCCAGATGACCGACTACGACAAGCTCGTCCTCGAAGTGTGGACCAACGGCGCCGTCTCGCCGCAGGAAGCAGTCGGCCTCGCCGCCGATCTCCTCGGCGATCACCTCCGCATCTTCAGCCAGTTCGAAGCGCGCGGCGAGGAAGCCGAGGATGTGGCGATGCCGGACGTCGATCCGCGCATGGCCGAGATGCTCACCAAGCCGATCGAAGAGCTCGACCTCTCCGTCCGCTCCGCCAACTGCCTCAAGAACGCCAACATCCGCACGCTCGGCGATCTGGTGCAGCGCACGGAGCGCGAGATGTTGTCGACGAAGAATTTCGGCCGCAAGTCGCTCGACGAGATCAAGGACGTTCTTGGATCGCTCGGTCTGTCGTTCGGCATGACCAAGGCGCCGCGCGGCGCCGAGATGCGCGACTAGTCATCGCCGAGTTGCGATTAGTCATCGCGGCCCGCCAACGAAAGTGAAGGGAATGCAATGAGACACGGAATGGTCAACCGCAAGCTGGGACGCACGAGCGCGCATCGCAACGCGCTGTTCCGTAACCAGCTCGCCTCACTGATCGAAAAGGAACGCATCATCACCACGCTGCCGAAGGCCAAAGAGCTGCGTCCGCAGATCGAACGCCTGATCACGCTCGCGCGCACCGACAGCGTCCACAATCGCCGCCAGGCCGTCCGCGTCGTCGACGAGGCCATGGTCGCAAAGCTGTTCGACACCCTCGGGCCGCGCTTCTCCGATCGTCCGGGCGGCTATACCCGCATCATCAAGCTCGGACCTCGCCGCGGCGACGCTGCCGAGATCGCGATCCTCGAGTTCGTCGACTTCAAACTCGACGCCGAGGTGAAGGAAGAAGCGCCGGCGAAGAAGTCCAAAGCCGCTCCGAAGAAGGCCAAGGCCAAGCCGGAAGCCGACGAGGACGAAGAGGAAGAAGCCCCGAAGAAGAAGCCGGCCGCCAAGAAAGCCGCTCCGAAGAAAAAGGAAGCGGCCGAGAAGCCAAAGAAAACGACCACAAAGAAAAAAGCCAAGTAACGGCAATCTAGAAGGCCCGCACCGCGCGGGCCTTCGCGTTTGTGTCGAACGCCGATTTCGCCGATCATTTACGGCATGATTGAAATCGATCTTCGCGTCGTCGACATCTACCACAACGACAACGTCACCAGCTTCCAGCGCGCCGCCGACTCCGGAATCTGGGGCATCATCCACAAGGCCACGACCGGCGCAACCGGCAAGGACTCCGAGTACGCCAACCGCCGCCAGTCCGCTCTCGATGCCGGCCTGCTCTGGGGCGCCTATCACTGGGGAACGAGCGCCGAGGTTTCCGAGCAGGTTGAAAACTTCCTCAGCGTTGCCGAGCCGGATGACACGACTCTCGTCGCGCTCGACTTCGAAGAGACCGAGGGCAACCAGATGACGATCGACCAGGCCCGTGAGTTCCTGAGCTCCGTCGCCTACGCCCTCGGCCGCAAACCGGTTCTCTACTGCGGCGGCCTTTTCAAATCCGAGATGGGCGATGACGTCGACGAATTCTTCGGCTCGCACCGCCTCTGGCTCGCGCAATACGGAACGAATCCCGTTGCGCAAGCGAGCTGGCAAACCTACTGGCTCTGGCAATACACCGATTCCCTCACCGGCCTCGGACCCAACAAAGTCGACGGCATCCCCGGCGACGCCAACGGCAACCTCGATTGCAACGCCTATTCGTTCACGAAGGCGCAGCTGACCGCGGAGTGGGCGTCGTAGGACAAGCGCACGATGAAGGCGCGTCGATTTTTCGTGCTTCTTTTGCTTATGGTCGTGGGGGCGTCGCCTGCGGCCGCCGTCGAGAAACGGATCGCCGAGCGGTGGGGCAATAACCTGGTGACGACTACGAAAATGCTGAAGGCCGGCTCCTATCCCGACGCGTTGCCGATCCTGAAGAAGACGATCGACGAGATGTTGTCGATGCTCGGGCCGGGTGACGAAACCACGTATGTGTTCATCGTTCCGCTAGTCCAGATGGCGCTGGCCGAGGAGGGGTTGGGCGAACACGATACGGCGATCTGGCATTGGCATATGGCGCAGACGATTTATCCCAAAGCCGCGGAGACAGACCTCTCCGCGTTTGGCGCGCCCGGGGAGACGCTGAAGCACAACGTCCTTTCAAATCCGAATCCTCCGGCTTGCCTCCACGAGAGAGGAAAGGAGCCGCTGGCCAAAGTGATGAAGCCATTCCCGCCAAAATACCCCGAGGGAGCGCGGCTCTTCAGGGAGCGCGGAATCGTCATCGTCAACCTGACGATCGGCACGGACGGCTCCATCTCCGAGCCACGCGTCGTCAAGCCGCTACCAACGCCGCTGACGTATGCGGCGCTTGAATCGATACGGCTCTGGAAGTTTGCGCCAGCCACCATCGATGGAACTGCAGTCCAGTCGAACTTCTGCCTGACCGTCAACTACAAACTGAATTGAACGCAGCTACAACTTCATCCGCCGCAACGTGGTGGTGAGGTCGCCTTCCTGCACCGGGACGGCCATCGACGCGTCGCGCGCGTGCGCGAGGGCGGCACCGGCGGACGGCAGGCCGTAGGAGCCGTCGAGGATAACGGCGTCGATTGGCTCATCGCGCGTAAGGTCGATGTCGATGGTCGCTTCGGAAGCGCCGCGGATGGCGAGGCGGTGCCAGCCGGGAGCCAGGCCGCTACGGAATCGCGTCAACGGCGGAGGTGTAACGCTGTTCACGCGCAGCGACGCGAACGATGGCGCGTGGAAGATGAGCGAGATGCGCGGTGCGTTGCGGTTCGAGTGAATGCGCAGCGTGAGATGCCGTCCGCCCTGCCGCACATCGCGCACGATCTGCACCTCGGCTGGCGGGATCGCCAGCTCCGGGGCCGCGGCGAGATAGGCACGCGACGGCGGCATCGTCCATTCGTAGGTCTTCTGCGGCACTTCCGTGAAGTGTGCCGCGCTTGCGAGCTGGGGACGAAGCACATCCGTCTGCCAGCGCGGCCCGACGCCGTCATCGACATATTCGATGTTGATGTGCCGCGGCGAGTTGGGCTCATACGCCGGCACGATCAGCGCCATCGCGACGCAGGCGATGATCGCGGCCGCAAGCGAGGCAATGAGTGGACGCCGCAATCCCGCGACGGCCGCGAGAAATGGCGCAAACGTCGTCGCTGCAAGCGCGATCAGTACCGCGATCACGGGCAGGATCGGACGGCCGAGGGCGTCGTAGAGCGCGAAGCCGAATGGGAAAACGAGGATGGCGGTGAGCGAGGCGCAGACGATTGCCGCGACTCCTTCGCTCAGCCGCAGCAGTGCGCAGATCGCGCACGCCATCGCCGGAACGATCGCCAGGTAACTTCCGCCGGGGAGGACGATTGCCAGCGCGATGGCGATCGCCGACCAGCAAAGGGCCTGACCGAAAAAGAGACCGTTGACGCCGGCGTAGGCCGCGAGGCGTTGCGCGACGACGATCGCGACCAGCAATCCGGCCAGCCACGCGGCCGCGATCATCGGACCGGGATGCGCAACCCACACCGCGCCATGTGCGCGCAACCCGTCCAGCCAATTGACGCCGATACCGATCAGGAAC
>JBAVBF010000393.1:0-2811 GCA_049586115.1 Thermoanaerobaculia bacterium
GTGTAGACGACGGTGGCGTTGGCTTGCGTCACGGTCCAGCCGGAGATGTCCGTGCCGGAGGGATTGTTGACGGTGACGTTGACGGCCGCCGAGGTGCCGACGTTCAGAGCCGCGTCGTAGGCTTTTGCGGTCAGCGCGTGCGAGCCGTTCGCGACCGAGGTCGAATCCCAGCTGTAGGAGTAGGGCGAAGTGGTATCGGTCGATTTCAGTGCGCCGTCGACGTAGAACTCGACCTTCGTCACGCCGACATTGTCCGAGGCGGTGGCGTTGATTGAGATCGTTCCGACGACCGTTGCTCCGTTTGTGGGCGACGTGATCGAGACCGTCGGCGGAGTGACATCGCCGCCGCCACCGCCCGAACCGTTGGCGAGCCAGGCGATGCCGTTGGCGACGAGCAGGCCGTTGTCGTAGCTCGGATCGTTGTAGCCGAGGAACGTGGAGTGGCCGCACGTGTTGGTGGCGTCTTCGGTGATGGAGGAATCGCCGATCGCGGCCACGCGTCCGCTGCCGTAGGTCGACGTCGCGTAGGTCACGCCGGACGACGTATCGTGCGTCGAAGTCGTCTTCCAGATGTGGCCTTGCGCGGCACCGGTCAGCGTCATCGACGATGATCCGAACAGTCCCAGGCCTTTCGTCGACGACGGAACACCGAACGCGCCGGTGAAGATGATCGGCGAGCTAGTCACGGTGGTGTAGTTGTGATCGGGATGATCGTCGAACCAGCCGAACGTCGCGTCGGACGAGTTGTCGTTGTAGGTGATGCCGAAGACGCTCGGGCTTCCCATGAGCGCGTTGAACACGCCTGCGGCGTCGATGCCGTCGCTGTTGCGGTCGGCGCCTGCGTGGTCGGAGATCATGAAAAGTCCGCCGCCGTTGAAGACGAAGTTGCGGATGGCGGTGATCTCAGTCGAGGTCAGCGCGATGTTCGGCTCGGGCATGACGAAGACGTTGTAATGGCTCAGATCCTGGGCGTTGGTGCCGTCGCCGTAGCTGATGCGCGCGCCGACCGGCAGCGACTCGACATGGAAGCCTTTCTTGACGAGGTCGACGCCCATCGCGGAGTGCGCGCCGTTCCAGTAGGTCTCGGCGGTCGACGACGTGATGCCCGCCTGATCGGGCGTGGGGAAGCGCTGCGCGGTGCCGCACGAATCTTCATCAAGCGTCCAGTCGGCGTTGCCCGCGGTCTGCGCGTGCGCGGCGTCGAAGAGGATCGTTTTCTGTTGTGCGGCGAGGCTTGTGGCAATGAGGAGCACGAGGATCACCAGGAAAGGGAGCACGCGTTTCTTCATCATTCCTCCGTTGTTTCGGTGGCCTGAATGTTGACCACAGAACTGTTGATTGACCCGGGAAGTGTGCAGTTGTTGACCAGAAAAGGCCGAGGACCGTGGGGAGATTGTTCGTGATGTGCAGGTAAAGTGCCGTCGCAGCTATCATCGAATCATGCTCGAAAAAAATCTCGACAACGGCATCCTCACCATTCGCCTCGCGCACGGAAAAGCGAGCGCGCTCGATCTCGAACTTTGCAACGCGCTGGCGAGTGCGTTCGAAGAAGCGGCGGCGGATGACGACGTCGGCTCCGTGATCCTCACCGGCAGCGGCTCGATCTTCTGTGCGGGCGTCGATCTGCCGCGGATGATCGACGCGGGTGGCGACTACGTGCAGCTGTTCGTCGAATCGCTCGATGCGGCGTTCCGCAGTCTGTTCACGTTTCCTAAGCCGTGCGTCGCAGCGATGAACGGACACGCCATCGCCGGCGGCGCGATCCTCAGCTTCGCCTGCGATCATCGCCTCATGAGCGGAGGACGGATCGGCGTTCCGGAGCCGCTGGTCGGCGTGCCGTTTCCGCCGCTGGCTCTCGCGATCGTCCGCTATGCCGTGCCGAAGCCGCATCTCCAGCCGATGGTGTATTTCGGCAGGACGATGGATGCCGAGGCAGGGAAGGGGATGGGGATCGTGGACGAGGTGGTGCCGGCTGCCGAGCTGCTGTCGCGCGCGGTCGCCGTTGCCGAGCAGCTGATGACGGTTCCGCGCGCGACGTTCCGCATTACGAAGCGGCAGCTTCGCGAGCCGTATCTTCGCGATGCGTCGGAGATCGCGATCGCATCGATCGATGAAATCGACGCGATCTGGGCAGCGCCGGAAACGCACGAGCACATTCGCGAGTATCTGGCGAAGACGATCAGGAAGAAGTAGCGCTAGAGGGGAACGGTTTCACGCGGAGTGCGCGGAGGGGCGGAGCGCGCGGAGAAGTTCTCCGCCTCTCCGCGAGCTCCGCGTGAACCGTTCTCTCTCGCTTCGTCACGTCGCTTGCATAGCAACGGCTCCCCACCGCACAAATCAGAGGAGAAATTATGAGACGTTTCCGGTCAATCGTCCCGGTGCTCCTGTTCCTCGTCGCCCTCCCGCTCGCAGCGCAGAACCTCGAGATCCACTACATCGACGTCGGATGGGGCGGCTCGGTGTTCATCAAAGGTCCGGACGGAACCACCGTCCTCATGGAAGCCGGCGATACCGGCAAAGGGACCGCCTACGTCGTTCCGTATCTCAAGTCGATCGGCGTGCAGCCGGCCAATGGAATCGACTACGTCATCGGCGGCCATCAGCATTGCGATCACATCGGCGGTCTCGATGAAGTGATCAACGCCGGCTACAACATCCACATCAAGCAGTACTACAACGGATCGAGTTACGCGTCGTCGTGCGCCGACGGATGGAACGCGGCGTCCGCGGGCACGACGGCCGGCGCGCCGCTCGCGATGCCGGTCGGCACGGTCATCGCCCTCGGCAATGGCGCGACGATCACCTGCATCG
>JBAVBF010000394.1:0-4190 GCA_049586115.1 Thermoanaerobaculia bacterium
AATTGCCGGCGGCAACGGGGGACGCCGCACACTTCGTCGGATCGATCCACTTCTTCGATGCCGCGATGAACATGCCGAGCGACAAATACTTCAGCTTCGACATCACCGACGTGGCGAAGCGGCTGAAGGCGCAGGGCAAGCTGGCCACGAACGCGGAACTGACCATCGCGCCGGCCGGAACACCTGCCGCCGACGCGAAGCCGGTCATCGGAGACGTCTCGATCGTCGAGGAGTAGACCCGAACGATTACGAAGAAAGGGCCGCGGGTTTTCCGCGGCCCTTTTCATTTTCAGCGGCGGCGTTTCGCCGGACGACGCGCCGGCTTCTTCTTCGACGTGACGATCGTCCGCGCGTCGCGCTGCATCCTCTCGGTGACGGACGACTTCACGCCGAGCTTCTTCAGATCGGCGGCACACGCCAGCATTTCGTCCTGCGCCTGTTCGTTGTCGCCCGCGCGCAGCAGCATGTCGGCGCGGGCACGTACGACGCGTTCGATCGGAATGTTGAGCGCCTCGTTGTTCGGCGCAAAGTGCCGGAACGTCTTCAGCGCCATATCCGTCAATCGCATCGCCTCGGGCACATCGCCGGCGGTCTTGCGCCGCACGACCGCATTCGCCTCGTCGTCGCCGCCATCGAAGGCCAGCTCGTGGAACGGACGTCCGACGCCGTATGCGATGCGCGCCGCTGTCTTGGCCGCGGCGAGCGAGTTGCGCTGTTCGCCGATCATCGACAGCAGCGTGTCCATCCCCTTGTCGAGGAAGTCGGAGTGCGAGCCGCCGAGGTAGAGGGCCGCACCCGATTCGTAGGAGAAGAAATCCTGCGCCATGCGGTCCGCCGATTCGCTTTTCGGATGACCGATGCGCAGCCGATGCGTGTTCGACGGGATCAACAGATTGCCCGGCCCGTGATAGACGACGCGAACGACGTATTGTCCGGGCTCGTCGAAGTAGAAGCCGTAACGTCCGTACGCGGCGAACACCGTGCGGCTCCGGCGATCTGTTCCATCCTCGGCGCCGGCAGGAGACAACGTCACCAGCACGTCTTCCGCGATCTTGCAGGAGACCGGCATGTACTCGACGATCCTTCCGTCGGGCCGCCGCACGTAGACGCTGACGCCGCCAAACTCCGGATGCAGCGTGCTGCTGACCGCGATCGGCGTCGACGAGAGATTGCGGACGCGGATCTCGATCGACACCGGCTCGAGAAATTCGAAGTACGGCTGCGAGCGCACGATCACTTCGAGCGGAAGCTCGCCTTCCACGCTCACCATGGCGCCGGGAGGCATGTTCAATCCTTCCGCGCCCGGCGGCGATTCGGCGTGGCCGCCGGAGCCCCACGGATCGCCGCCCATGATCACCGAGGAGCGATTGCCGTGGCGGATATGCAGCAACTCCTCGTCGTCAAACGTGAATCGGAACCCTTTCCAGTACGTGTCGCCGAGGCTCAGCGCGTCGTACTTCCAGTCGTAGTTCATCCACGACAGCGAGCTCGCGCGGTTCTTGTCCCACGAATGCAGCAGATTGAAGGCGTGACCCGCTTCGTGCGTGAACGTCCAGAGGAACTTGCGCGAGGCCTCGAACTGCGCCTGCGTCTTCGGCTCCGTGACCAGGGCATCGAACCACGGATGCTTGCGGAAGACGGCGAAGCCCTGGCGCTCCGGCGATTTCCCCGGCCCGCTGTCGACGCCGGCATAGTCGAACATGATGCCGCCGACGCCGTCGTCCTCGTATTCGCCGGCCAGCAGTCCCCAAAGCTCCCATTTCGGCCACGTGCCTTTGAATTGCGTGAAGTGCTGCTCCATCGCGTTGTGCAGTTCGGCGTCGGTCCACCCGGTAATCGCGCTGTCATCGACGACGCTCTTTTTGTCCGCGGCGAGCACGACGTGGATTCCGGCCTCGCCGTACGACCGCTCCAGCGTGAGCACGCGCTCGGCCACGCCGGGCGGCCGCTCATCGAGAGAATGCGTCCCGTACGTCGGCAGCGTCGGCGCCTGGTTCACCGAGGCGCAGACGTCGATCTCCATGCGCAGCGATCGGAAAAAGATCCCCGCCGGCGCGCAGTTGAAAACCATCGGCGCCGTCGATTGCCGCAGCAGCGTGACCTGCGCCGCGGCCCCTGCCGGCGTTCGCGGAATGCGGATCGTGATGGTGGTCTTCGGGTGCACGGCGTTCCAGAAGCGGATGACGCCCTTGATTGTGACGGCGTCCGCCGATGCGCTTACGACCGGCTGTTCGAGAATCCACGATTCCTGATAGACCTCGGCCTGCTTCGCCGGCTTCCCCGGAACGTTGACTTTGTCGACGCGGAAGATGTCGCCGCTGACGCGATTGAGCACCGAGCCCTGCTCGATGCGCGCATCGACATCGACGCGAAGATCGAGCCGCTGCGACGCGCCCGAAGGACTGTTCAGAAGACCTTGATATGAACCGCTGATGGCAGGAGCCGCCGCCGGCGTTGCTTTCGCCATAATTCCCCCCTCGGAAAGGAGGGCCGCGGCGGCGCCGCTTCCCTACCCGTAGCCGAACGGCTGGTCGCGCACGATGGCCGCGATGCCGCCGGCCATGATGGAGACGCCGAGGTACGCGGCTTCTTCGACGGTGACGTGGATCTGCGTGTCGAAGCCGCGGCTCGGCACCGACACGAGCACGGTCCGCTTTCCGGATTCAACATCGATGGCTTCGTGCCCTGCCAGCCCGATGACGCGCTTGGTCGTCAGCCCGGCGCGGCGCACGCGTTCGCGCCCATCGACGCTGACGACGACTTCATCATCCTGAAACCCATCCTGAAAATCGACGCGCAGCGTAGCCATCAGACAGCACGATACCGCGTGTGTCGCCGTTCCGATATCCTCGAGCACATGACCGACGTCTTCCTCCACAACCCACGCTGCAGCAAGAGCCGCGCGGCGCTGGAGCTCGTGCGCGAGTCGGGCGTCGAGTTGCCGGTACGCGAGTACCTCCGCAATCCGCTGTCCGCCGACGAGCTGCGTTCGATCGTGAAGATGCTCGGCGTCCGTCCGATCGACATCGTGCGGCGCGGCGAAGCGCCATACGCGGCACTCGGCCTCAGCGACACCCCGCCGGACGACGAGGTCCTGCGCACGATGGCCGAGATCCAATCCTGATCGAGCGCCCGATCGTCGTCCGCGGCGACCGGGCGGTGGTAGACATCCGCCGGAAAGGGTGCGAGAGAGTCCTGTAGCGAGAAACAATCACCGCGCGCGCGATACCTTGACCTGTATGCGCTGACGATGATCAAAGGAAGGCTGCCTGATCGCCGCGCCGGCCGCCCCGACACCGAGCGGCTCGGATCCGCATTGTCGTGCTAGTCGTCCTTACCGCTCTCGTCTTCCTTCGTGCCTTCCGTCTCCGTCGTCGTCTCCTTGACATTTTCGCCGGCGGCGTCCTTCACGGGCGTTCCGAAGAAGTTGGTCTTTGTCTCGGTCGTGCTTGTGCTTTTCTCGGTGTAAGTCTTTTCGTCTGACATTCGATCCACCTTTGTCGCGGACCCAGCCGCGCAATCAAAATAATTGCAATACCTGCGCCCTTCTCCCCATCGCGCACGATCTTTGGAGCGGACCCGGTCTGGAACGATTTTGGGGGTCAGGCCTTCGCTCTTTCGCAACGATGCGATCGAAGGTCCGGCCAGCGCCCGTTCGGCCCCCTCTCCAAAAACTTTGAAGCATTTCCGAATAGGTCTGAGACCTCTTCATAAACACCAAAGCACTCTTTAAAAACGCTGAAGTGTTTTCGAGGAGGCTTGGTACCCTCTTCCTGACTGGCACGACCTACTCAAAAACGCTGAAGTGTTTACGAATAGGTCTGAGGCATCTTCGTGACCAGCAAAGTGCTCTTCGAAAACAGAAATGGATTCTCGAAGATCCGCCGCACCTGATCGTGAATACCAAACCCTCTTCGAAACGCTTAAGCGTGCGAGACGATCGTCAGTCCGGGTAAAATCGGGAAGGAGATCGCAATGCCGTCCGTGGCAGAGATTTTCGGATCGTCCCTGCGCCGCATCCGCACGCGGCGCGGAGTCACGCAGAAAGCACTCGGCGCCATGACCGGGATGAGCCACACCTTCATCGGCGAGATGGAGCGAGGCCTGAAAGCCCCCAATCTCAACGCCGTCATCGCCCTCGCCCATGCCCTGAACACCGGCGTCGATGAACTGCTATCGGACTTCATCCG
>JBAVBF010000395.1:0-2173 GCA_049586115.1 Thermoanaerobaculia bacterium
TGATGCAGGTGAAGCAACTCGATCGCTCCCGCCAGCGCGAACACGACCAACGCCGCCGCATCGAAAACAGACGGCAACCAGCTGGCCAGCAGTGCCGCATCCGCATCCACGCCGCGCTTCGTCGTCCATTTGTAAATCGCCGCCCCGAACCCCAGCGCCCCGGCCGCCACCAGCGCCACCGATCCCGCCCCGATCTCGATCGCCGCCGCCCGCCGCAACGACATCCGCTCGCCCGCCATCTGAATGACCGCCTGCAACAGCGCCCCATTTGCGACGTAGCTGAGCACCTCCATGATCAAGCTCAGTCCGATCGCCCACGGCAGGAGCGTCCGCAAAGTCGTCAGCGAATCCTCGATCGTATCCAGCCGCGGCAGCAAAAAGTGCACGAGCAACCCGAGGACGATGAGAATCGGGACGGCGCGAAGGATTCGGAACTTCAATGGAGGCGATTCGTCGCTCTGCGGTGCGGCCATTGCCGGGCGTAATGCTGAGGTCGTGCCTGAGGTCGTTGCTTACGAATTTCACATTGCGCGAGCCTTCACCGTTTTCGTCAGTGAAAGGAGAACACCCAATGGCGTTGATTCAGGTATGGAGAGGAAATCAGAACCCGTCGAACGATCCGCCGATCGGCAAAGGCAATGGCAGCGTCAATTCGAAGGCGAAAACCGCGGCGATCACCGATTGGATCGATCGCGGCGCGGTCCGCGTTGGCGATCCCTACCAGCTCAAGAGCGGCGGCAAGCTGTACTCCGCAACAGCGGTCGCACCGGGCGCCAACGAAGTCGCCAGGTTCAACAACCTGGAGTAGAAAGGACCTCCGGTTGCCTCTACTGCTTTTCGAAAATCTCTCGTCGAATCCGACGGTCGCGTGCGTCTTCCAGACGTACGCGATCGCTCCGGCGGGTGCGGCGCCGACCGCATGGCAGGCCCGCCGAGCCCTGCCGAACGCCTTCTGGAAGACGTTCTGGAACGAGTCATACAGCTTCGTCTGGTCGCAAACGCAGAAAAAACCGGATGGCAGTTTCGTGACCACGGGACAGATCGTCGCTGCCGATCCCGCGGGTAAGAACACCGCGACGCTCACCTACGCCGACCGCAGCTACTCGATTGTGAACGTGCGCACCGGCGGCGTGGCAGGAACGATCACGATCGATCAGGACGGCCTCGTGCCGGCCTTGCTCGCCTCTGCTGGTATTGGTATGGCGAACGCGCCTGCATGCACCGTCCCTGTGCAGCCGAACCTGCCGCTGAAATTCGGCACGGCGCCACGCTACTGGATCACGGTTGGCGACTACACCAGCGGCACTCCGCTCGATCCCGCGCGGGCGCTCCCGCAGAAAGAGCTCGTGTACGCGAACAACGTCGAGGCCCTGTACGTCGCACTGCAGCCCGACAACACCTTGAGCACTCCGCTGCCGATCGATCCGAACACGCTCGCCGCGCGTTTCCGCGACTTCATGACCTCTCGTATTTGATAAATTCACACATTTATCAGGTATGACGTACTTATCTCCGGACGGAAGATTCTTTCGTCCCGCGCTTCGGCAGCTCAGCAGGCATACAAGGAGTGGGTTAGGTACCGGCCTGTCTGCTGTACGCCGAAGTCTCCATCTCGTTGGACGACCAGGATCACAGCACCCGCCACGCTTCCTTCCCCGCCTCTTCGTTCGAAGACGTCTGGGAAACACTTCGCCCCGACGTCCAGCGCCGCTGTTTCTCGCTTCTGCGCGGGTCGCTCGCCGACGCGGACGACGCGGTCTCGATCACCGCGATGAAGGCGTTTCAGAGTTACCGGCCGCTGGCAGACGTGGACCACGCGCGTGCGTGGCTGCTGACGATCGCGCGCAACGTCTGTCTGGATGTGCATCGCCAGCTCGCCGTCCGTAGGCGCTACGAGATCAGCCTCGACGACGAGAGTGATACCGCCGCGCCGCCGCAACTGATGACGAGCAGTGGACACGATCCGGAGCGGGAAGTGATCGAGGCCCAGGCCGGTGACGCGCTGCGCCACGCGGTTGCGCGCGTGACGCCGCGGTTGCGTCCCGTCGCGGAGCTTCGGCTCCTTCACGACCTGTCGCACGGCGAGATCGCGCGCGAGCTCGGGATGACCGAAGCGAACGTGCGGAAGCAGATGCAGCACGTGCGCGCCGCCATGCGTGGCGCAGATGCACAT
>JBAVBF010000396.1:0-4594 GCA_049586115.1 Thermoanaerobaculia bacterium
GCTCCGGCTTCGCCTACGCAGCTTCGGCGGCTCAGGATGACAGGGCTGCGCAACGCGTCCTGTAAACTCCCTTCAATGCTCACCTACGTCGTTCGCCGGCTGCTGTATGGCGTTCTGACGTTCTTCGGAATCACCGTCGCCATCTTCGTGCTCGTTCACAGCGTGCCGGGAGATCCGATCACGTTCTATATCGGCAGCCATGGCGCAAGCTCGCTTTCGCATGCGGTGCTCGCCGAAATCCGTCACGCGCATCATCTCGACGAGCCGTTGCTTCAACAATATGGCTGGTGGCTGCGCGGCATCCTGACGTTCGACTTCGGTACGTCGTTCATCGATCACCAACCGGTTACGCAGCGGATCGCGGAGCGCCTGCCGAACACGCTCATCCTGAATATGATCGCATTCCTCGTCGCTGCGGCGATTGGCGTTCCGATCGGACTCTGGAGCGCGGCGCGGTCGGGGAGGCCGATCGAGCGCGCCTCAGCCGTCACCTTTTTTCTTCTCTATTCGCTGCCGAGTTTCTGGGTGGCGCTGCTGCTGATGCAGTTCTTCGCCGTCCGTCTCAACATCCTGCCGCTCTTCGGCATTACCTCGGACGACTACCTCGACCTCGGCGGATTCATGAAACTCGCCGACCGCGCCAAACACCTGATCCTGCCGGTGATCACCCTCGCGTACGCGCAACTCGCCCTCTTCGCGCGCTTTTCGAAATCTGCCCTGACAGAGGTCATTCGCCAGGACTACATCACCACGGCGCGAGCGAAAGGAGCAACGAACGGCGCCGTCCTCTGGCGTCACGGTTTTCGCAACGCGCTCATCCCGCTCATCACGCTCCTCGGCATCACGCTCCCGTCCCTGATTTCGGGCAGCGTCATCACGGAGCAGATTTTTCAGTGGGACGGCATCGGACGTTTGTACTTCGAAGCCATCCTGACGCGCGACTATCCGACAGTGCTCGGGCTCTCCGTCGCCACCGCGGTAGCAACGCTCGTGGCCAGCCTGGTCGCCGATCTTCTCTACATCGCCGCCGACCCTCGCATCCGGCTGGAGGCGAAGTGAGCGACGTCCGCGGCGGCATGTGGGCGCTGACGTGGCGCCGCTTCCGGCGCAGCAAGCTCGCCCTGCTCGCGCTCGTCTACGTTGCCTTCGTCGGTATTCTCGCGATCGCGGCACCGTTGATTGCAAACTCGAGATCGACGCCGATTCCGTTCGGACCAAACGACGTCGACGTCGCCAACCGCCTCCATCCGCCCGACGCGAAGCATCATTTCGGCACCGACGAACTCGGACGCGACGTGCTTGCGCGAATGATTCACGGGGCACGCGTCTCGCTGACCGTCGGCCTGCTCGCGACGATGATGGCGCTCATCGTCGGCTGCTTTCTCGGCGCCATCGCCGGCTACTACGGCGGCGTTGCCGACTGGCTGGTCTCGCGGCTCATCGAAGTCGTGCTCTGCTTCCCGCTGCTGTTTCTGGCGCTGGCAATCGTGGCGTTTTTCGGCCCGTCGATCTGGACGATCATGATCGCACTCGGCCTGACGACGTGGACCAGCGAAGCCCGTTACGTTCGTGGCGAGCTCCTGCGCATCCGCGAAATGGAATTCGCCTACGCGGCGCGGGCCAGCGGCGCCCGCGACGCGCGCATCATCTTCCGTCATCTGCTGCCGAACGCGCTCGCGCCGGTGCTCGTTTCGGCCAGCTTCGGAGTCGCCTACGCGATCCTCACCGAGTCCGCCCTCTCCTTCCTCGGCCTCGGCGTCCCGCTTCCGACCGCGACCTGGGGCAGCATCCTGGCGACAGCCAAGCAATTCATCGAATACGCGTGGTGGCTGGTCGTCTTTCCCGGCGTCGCGATTTTTCTGACCGTGGCAGCCTTCAACATCATCGGCGACCGCTTCCGCGACGCGCTCGACCCGCGCAGCGATCACTAATTGATCGTGTGATCGGTGCTCGAAGCGTCCGCGAAGCGGGCGTAAGAACCGTAGCCCCCACGTTCACGTGGGGGCACAGACCGGTCGCGGGTATCAGCAGCACGCTTCAGCGTGGGAAAGAAAGCTTTCTATCGCCCGCCAAGGCGGGCTCACAAAACGTCGCCGTCGAGATCCCCCCGCCTGAAAGCGGGGGCTACGGTTCTTACGCACGGGCCGGCGAGACGTCAGCGTTCCGTTAGCCCACCGTAACCGGAAGGCGCGCCTTCAGCGACTCCAGCACGGTCGGCGGAACGAGTCGCGCGACGTCGCCGCCGAGGCGGAAGACTTCTTTGACGAGGCGCGAGGAGACGTACGTGTACTCCACGGCGGGCAGCATGAAGATCGTCTCGATCTGCGGATGCAGCTCGCGATTCATCAGCGCCATCTGAAGCTCGTATTCGTAGTCGGAAACGGCGCGGATTCCGCGCACGACCACGTTCGCATCGACGCGGCGCATGAAGTCGACCAGCAGTCCCGAGAACGAATGCACCTCGACGTTCGGCATGTCCGACGTGCAGCGCGCGATGAGCTCCATCCGTTCGCCGACGCTGAAGAGGGGAGCCTTTCCTTCGTTCTCCAGCACCGCCACGAGAAAGCGGTCGAAGAGCCGCGTGCCGCGCCGGATGATGTCGAGATGTCCGTTCGTCAGTGGATCGAAGGAGCCGGGGTAAATCGCCGTTCGCATCGCGCGAGATGGTAGCAGGATGCGTATTGAGCATGCACAAGGAATGGTCAATGTCTTGACGATCGCCGCCAACGAACCTAAGATGAGTGAAATTCGAGTGACAACCGTAGTGGGAGGGTGTGAGTGATGCGACAACGGCTGGAGATCAAACGCTCGGATGCCCACAGCAATAACCGGCTCCTCTCCACGATCCGCAACTACCTGCCCGGAGCCTGGATCGCACCGAAAAACAATGAGCTGATCACGTTGTACCGGCTGCGGTACCGCATGGCGCTGGAGGAGCAGAAGTACGACGCCGCGCTGATCTTCCTCAACAAAATCCTGGAGCTCGATCCGCTCAACGCCGAGGCCAAGTTGTGCAAGGGCGAGATTTACCACCGCTGCCTGCAGGACTACGCGCGCGCCGTCGAGCAGTACAACAAAGTACTGCGCATCACCGGCGACAGGGAGAGTGAAGCGATCCACCTGCGCGCGCGCGCGGCCATGGCCGAGATCATGGAGCTGCTGTCGTAAGTACTTTGCGAAGCAAAGTTGGTAGCCGGTCTGGCGCCGGCACGCGGCACTTGGCCATCCGGTCAGCGGTCTCGTTCTAAGACGAAGTCGAGCGCCAGTTCCAGAGCTTCTTTCGCCGGTGAATCGGCGAACGGCTCGAGCGCGGCGCGGGCGCGGTTGGCGTAGTCGCGCGCGATGGCACGGGTCTCGTCGAGCGTCTCGTATTTGCGCACCAGAGCCAGCATCTCGGCGGGATCGATTCCGTCGAACGACTTCACCGCCGCGATCAGCGCGATCTTTTCGCGCTCGGCCGGCGTCGCGCGCGGCATGGCCAGGATCAGCGGCAGCGTCAGCTTTCCTTCCTTCAGATCCGACAACGCCGGCTTGCCGAGGACTTCGGTGCTGGAGGTGAAGTCGAGGATGTCGTCGATGAGCTGGAAGCAGATCCCGAGGTTCACGCCGTAATCGAAGAGCGACTGGCCGATCGCAGTCGGCTGATCCACCAGATAAGCAGGAATGCGGCAGCAGGCGCCGAAGAGCAGCGCGGTCTTGCGCTCGACGATGTTGAAGTAGTCATCGACGGAGAGGTCGGCGCGGCCGTTCTGCTCCAGCGCCAGAATCTCGCCTTCGATCATCTTGATCGTCGTCGTCGACAGCAGCCGCAGCACATCGAGATTGGCCTCGGCCAGCGCCATCGACATGGAGTGCATGAAGATGTAGTCGCCGACGAGCACCGTGAGGTTGTTGCCCCAGCGGTAGTTGATCGATGTCCTGCCGCGGCGAACTTCGGCCTCGTCGATGATGTCGTCGTGGACGAGCGTGGCGTTGTGGATGAACTCGACCACCGCGCCGTAAGTCACGTCGCGATGCCCTTCGTAGCGCAGCATTTTTGAGACGAGCAGGAGCAGGGCAGGGCGGAGGCGCTTACCGCCGCCGGCGAGAATGTGGTCGCCGACGTCTTTGATGGTCTTGATGCTCGATTCGAAATTGCGGGCCAGCTCCGTCTCGACGAGTTGAAGCTTGGGCGCGACCAGATCGAGGAGGCGCTCGGCGCGCGAGAGCTGTTCGATGGGCGCGCTGCTGGGCGAGGGAGACGTCACGGCGCACAGAATAATCGAATGATGGGGAAAGCCTCAACCGCGGTAGTTCGTGAACTGGAGCGGGATTCCGTAGTCATGTCCCTTCACGAGGGCCATCGCTTTCTGCAGGTCGTCTTTGGCGCGGCCGGTCACGCGCACCTGATCGCTCTGGATTGACGCCTGCACCTTCAGTTTCGCTTCTTTGATCGCCTTCACGATCGCTTTCGCTTTCTCGATTTCGATGCCCTGGACGATTTTCGCTTTCTGCCGCACCGTTCCGCCTGCGGCCTGTTCGAGCGTGGCGTAGTCGACGGCTTTCAATGACACGCCGCGCTTGACGAGCTTCGTCTCGAGGATGTCTTTGACGC
>JBAVBF010000397.1:0-6834 GCA_049586115.1 Thermoanaerobaculia bacterium
ATCGAGCGCCGACTGCAGGATCGTCACCTCGTCGAACGTCACCACACCGGTGAACGTCACGAGAGTCGCCGGCAGGAACGCGCCGCGCAATCCGAACCAGCGGCGCGCGGTGTCGAACAGCAGAACGACGCCGAGGCTGCCGAGAATGATCTGAGCGACCGAGGCCAGGGCGACGGAGGCACCGGTCAGTTTCAGGAAATAGAGATAGAGCGGCGATACGAAGAAGGCGACGGCGGGTGGTCCGTTCCGCGCAAGCGCGAGATAGACAGCGCCGTCCATATCGCCCGACGGTTGCAGAAGCGGATGCGCGTGAAGCGACGCCAGCACGGCCGCCTTGATCGAGAGCGCGACGAGAAAAACGGCAATATGAGGAAGATATCGGCGCTCCCTCCACGTCGTCGGCATGGCCGCGTTATGGTACAGGCAGGCCTGCGACGAGTGCTCGATCTTCGGCGCACGGCGATGAGCGCCGTCGAACTCGGCGCCGGCCTACAGCAGTCCGGTCAACACCAGATCGGCGATCTGGTCCGCGCTCGCGGCGAGGTCGTACTCCTTCTCCGAAAGGATCCACGACGTCACCATCTCGTCGAGGATTCCGAAGACCGCTTTCGCGCCGAGCTGCGGATGGATCGTGCGCCGGAAGCTGCCGTCCGACTGTCCGTGCTCGATCATCTTGCGCAGCATGTTGAGATAGTCCGCCACTTCCTGCTGCGACAGAAGGCTCATGAATTTCAGGCTGTGCCGCAGCTCGACCTGCGCCACGATTGCCAGCGAGCGGTCGCGGCCCAGCGTCTCCAGATGATGCCGGATGGCAATGCGAATCCGTTCCTCGGGGCGGCGCACGTGCGCCAGCTCGCGCTCCAGCGATTGCAGGTAGTTGCGCGTGTGCTCGCGAAAAATCGTCACGAGCAAATCTTCCTTGCCGTCGAAGTAAAGGTAGATCGTTCCATCCGCGACGCCGGCGGACTTGGCGACATCCGAGACCTTGGCGTTGAAGTAGCCGTTCAGCGCGAAGACTTCGATGGCGGCGCGCAGGATGCGTTCGCGCTTGGTGGTGCCGCGCGCGGTTTCAGTCGGAGGAGGGAGCGTCGACGCTTGCCGGGCCATGAGTGAATGAATGCTCATTCAGTGAGGCGCGCGTTGTCAAGCAAACCGTTCACGCAACGCGTCCACGAAGGTCTGATCGAACGGCTCGCGCACACGCCCGTCGATGATTTCCATCACCGCCGCGCGATCGAGCGACGCGCTCACGGGATAGATGTGCAGATGCAGATGCGGCGTTGCGATGCCGAGCTTGAGCAGGATGGCGCGATCCGTTCCGGTCGCCGCGAGCAACACGCCCTCGGCACGATGATGCACCGCCGCGAGATGCGCCGATTCGTCGTGGGTCAGGTCGGCGACATTCTCGACATGCGCTTTCCACACGACCATGGCATGCCCGCGCACTGCCCAATCATCGTGCAGGATGACGAACAGGCGATCGTCCTCGAACAGCACCTCGCCCGCGGCGCGCGGATCGTTGCAGAAGACGCAGGACATGGAGCAGTAGATTAGTGGATGTCCATCCGAAGTAGGGAAAGGCAATTGTCATCCTGAGGCTGCCGGAGGCGTCGGAGCGCGAAGCGCGGAACGCCGGAGGACGGCGAAGGATCTCAAGCCTCCCAAGCTGCGTTGAATCCCAAGGGGTTTCAGCCGGAGTTGCGCATCTTGAGATCCTTCACCGTCCTGCGACGCTCCGCCTTCGGCTACGACGCCTTCGGCGGTTCAGGATGACAACATCGACTAATCTTCGTCCCATGCGCACGCTCCGTTTCGGCCGCACCAACGCTCAAGTCCCCGCCATCAGCCTCGGCACGTGGGGACACGGAGGCCCGGCCATGGGCGGCGGATTCTCGGTCGGGTGGAGCGGTCACGACGATCAGCTGGCGAAGGCGGCGCTGGTCGAAGCGCACCGGCAGGGCATCACGCATTGGGATACCGCCGATGCGTATGGCAACGGCCACGCCGAGCGGCTCATCGGCGAGGTATTCGCCGAGGACGTGCCGCGAAACGAGATCTTCCTGGCGTCGAAGTTCGGCTTTCAGCGAGGCGGCGCCGATCATTTCTACGATCCCGCGTACATGCGCGAGCAATGCGAGATCTCCCTGCGCGATCTGCAGACCGACGTCATCGATCTCTACTACTTCCACCACTGCGATTTCGGTCCGAATGACGAGTACTTTGACGATGCGCTGGAGAACATGCGTCGCTTCCGCAAGGAAGGAAAGATCCGCTTCATCGGCCTTTCCGATTGGGACGCGCGCAAGATCATGAAGTTCATCGATCGCGTCGATCCCGACGCCGTGCAGCCATTCCGCAACATCATCGATGACGCCTATGAATCGAGCGGACTGAAAGCGTGGGTCGATGCGCACCATCTCGGCGTCGCCTTTTTCTCGCCGCTGAAACACGGCCTGCTCCTCGGCAAATACGACGAGCCGCAGAATTTCCCCGAGGGCGATTTCCGCAGCACGATTGCGGAGTTCCGCGATCCGAAGTTTCTCGCCCGCATGCGTTACGCGCGCGGCGAAATAACGCGCCGTTTTCCCGATCATCCCGAACCTGTGTTGCACGCGCTCACCGGCGCCCTCCTCGCCGGCAATCCCACCGCTACCGTCCTCCTCGGCCAGCGCAATCCGAAGCAAGTCGATGCCGCGGCCACGGCGGGTGGGGAGGCGCTCAGCGAAAAGGATGCGGCTTGGGTGCGGCGCGTATATCGCGGGATATAATTCGCCGCTATGGCGCGCGACGTAACCGTCAGGAAATATAAGCTGGGCGAAGAGCCCGAGTTCGATCAGGAGATCCTCGCCATGACGCCTGGCGAAAGACTGAGTTTGACGTGGCACGTCACGCGTCAGGCATGGGGTTTCTACAGTGGAACTTTCGTTGAACCCGAATTTCGTCGAGATGTTGCGCGAGTTATCCGCAACCGGAGCTGACTTTCTCATCGTCGGCGGGCACGCCTTGTCAGCGCATGGCTACATTCGCGCGACCATGGATTTCGACATATGGATTCGTCCTACGCAAGCGAACGCCCCTCGCGTGTATGAGGCGGTGGTACGGTTCGGCGCGCCATTGCATGGGCTCACGGTGGCCGATCTGACGACGCCGGGACTCATCTATCAAATCGGCGTCAAGCCCGAGCGGATCGACATTCTCACGACTCTTTCAGGCGTCGATTTCGAAACCGCTTGGGAGCGGCGGATACAGGCGGTCGTTGACGGGGCCTCGTACAACGTCATCGGCCGGGAGGATCTGATCGCGAACAAGCGTGCGAGCGGCCGGCCGATGGATCTCATCGACGCCGACAAGCTCGAGCGCCTCCCTCAGTAACCAACGAGCAATCGCGCCGCCCGCTCAATCTGCGCGTCACTCGCCAGAAACTCCTCCTCCAGCGGCGGCGAGTACGGCACCGGCGTGTCGAGCGCGCCGAGGATGCGGATGGGCGCATCAAGGTATTCGAATGCTTCCTCCTGGATGATCGCCGCGAGCGATTCGCCGATCGAGCCGGTGCGCGTGTCTTCGAGGATGATCAGCACGCGATTGCAATGACGCGCGACGGCCAGCACCGCATCGCGATCGAGCGGCGCGAGCGAGCGAAGGTCGAGGACCGACGATTCGATCCCGTCCTTCGCCAGCGTTTCCGCCACGCGCATGCCGGCGTGAACGTAGGCGCCGTACGAGATGATCGCGAGATCGTCGCCGGCGCGGCGCAACGCCGCTTTTCCGATCGGAATCGGTTGCGGCGGCGCATCGGACAACATCTGCTTCACTTTCGGATCGCGATACAGCGCGATGTGTTCGTAATAGAGAACCGGATCGGGATCGGCCACCGCGCTCGCCATCAGCGCGCGCGCATCGTGCGGCGTTGACGGCGCCACGATCTTCAGTCCCGGCGTTCTGTAAAACCAGGCCTCGGTGTTCTGCGAGTGATACGGACCGGCGTGACGCAGTCCGCCCCACGGCATGCGCACGACCATCGGCACCGCGCCGCCCCAGCGATAGCGGATCTTCGCGGCGTTGTTGACGAGTTGATTGAAGCCGGTGGCGACGAAATCATTGAACTGGATTTCGCCGATCGGCCGCATGCCCGCGAGCGCCGCGCCGGTGCAGACGCCGAGGGTCGCGCCTTCCGCGAGGATCGAGTTGACGATGCGATCGCCGAACTCCTTCATCAGCGGTTTGAGCAGGAGAAACGCGTTCCCGTACTTGCCGCCGACGTCTTCGCCATAAACGAATGTGCGCGGATCGGCGCGAAGCGCGTCGCCGACGCCGAGCATGACCGCTTCCAGAAATGTTTTTCCCTTCGCATCGAACGGCGGAGCATCTTCGACTACCGGCAGCGCGATGTTCTCCGACGCGCGATGACGCCACTCCTCGTCGAGCACTTCGATGTGCTCGCGGCGCGGCTCATCGGCGACGACGCCGATTCCCGCCAACTCGCCATCCGGCCAAGGCGCATCGATCACGGCACGTGCTTCCGTTTCGACGAGCGCCTCGGCGTCGCGCTGGAACGTCTCGAGATCGCCGTCGCCAATGATCCCCTCGGCTTCGAGTTTCGCCGCGTACGTCGCGATCGGATCCTTGCGGCACCAGAACTCGTAACGCTCGCGGTCCGCGTAGCCGGTCTCGGCGAGCGGCGGATACGTCCACGACGGCTGCGGGTCCTTGCCGAGGTAGAGCATGTCGTCGTGATGGGCATGGCCGCACATGCGCATCGCCACGAGCTCGATCAGCGCCGGACCATGACCGTCGCGCGCGCGCTCGACGGCCCACGTAAACGCGGACGCGATCGCATCAGCGTCAGTGCCGTCGATCGTAATCGCGGGGATGCCGTAGCCGAGGGCCTTGTCGGCGAACACGCGGACGGCGGACTGCTCCGCGATCGTCGTTGATAACGCGGTCTGATTGTTCTGCACGCAGAAAACCGCCGGCAGCTTGCGCGCGGCGCAGGCGTTGATCGCCTCGTGCCATTCGCCGAGGGAGGTGGTGCCTTCGCCGACGAAAGAGATGGCGACGGATTCCGATCCGCGCATCTTGGCCGCCATCGCCACCCCCGCGATCGTCAGCGCCGGCGATCCGAGCGGTGCCATCGCCGGCAGGACGCCGCGGTCCCAATCGCCGACGTGCAGATCCTTGCCGTTCATCGGCGGACCGGCTTTGCCCATCTGCGCGCTCAACACCATGCGCACGGTCGACCGATCGTTGTGCATCGCCAGCACGACGCCGAGGTCGCGGATCATCGGGGAGACGACATCGCCGCGCCAGCCGTCGTCGGATGCGAAAGCATCGCCGCGGCGAAGGCGGATCGCCGCCGCGTAGATCGCCTCCTGCCCGAGGGAACGGAAGCCCTTGCCCTGGAACGAAGCGGCGCCGTAGCGCACTTCGCCGCCGGTAAAAAATTGCTTGAGCCGGTTGTCGGTGGCGCGCGTGAGGATCATGCCGCGCAGGATTTCGCGCTTCTCGTCGGGCGTGAGCGATGCCGCGATCGCCTCGCGCCGCAGGAATCCGTCGCACGACTCGACAACTTCGTTGACGGCCAGATGCAGCCGCTCACTGACGCTGACGCCCGGCGTCGTTTCCGGAACGGAGCCTTGCAACTTCTGCGCGGCGCTGACGTCGGGCGACAGAAAATCGGTAAGCGTCTGAACGAGGATGCGGCGCAGCGGATCGCGCAGTGCATCGATCGCGGCAGCATCGCGCTCGTCGATCGATTGGCCGCCAGTGGCCATATCCAACGCGGTCACCGCCGGCCGCAGCGCAAGCGGATGCCGTTCCGCAACGAACGCCGCGAACCGCGCCAGGAGTGGCGCTTTGCGCGCCGCCGTCTCGGTAGTAGCAGTCATCCCGCGATGCTAACGCAACGTGGCCAGATCCATAAGATCCTGCGGCCTGGCCGCGGCTGTCTTGTTCCGGATCAGCGCATCGCGGCCGATGTACCAGACATCGATGTCGCCGTACTTGCCCGCAACCCGGCTCGCCCACGCTTCTTCGAACGTCACGCCGTCGATCGACCTAACGAGAGCGATCCGATTCGGCGGAAAGCCAAGCTGCGTCACGCGGCCCGGCGCGAAATCGTCGACCGTGAGTCCGAGGGCTCCAAAGCCGAAGGCATCGATCGCATTCAGCAGCCGTTCCGCGTTGTCCGGAGTTGCCTCAACGAAAATGTCGAGATCCTTCGTGAATCGCGGCTTCGCATGAAACGCAACCGCGAACGCGCCGATGATCAGCGCCTTCGCGTCGTGTTGCACTAGGAGTTCGAGAAAGTCTTTGAAGTCGCGGCTTGGAGGTTCGCTCACGCCATTCATCGTGTTCCACTCCCGCCGCAAGTCTGCAATCAGCGCAACCCGCTCATCCGGTGCGAATGCCGACCAGTACTCGCGATCGGCAACCGCCTCCTCGGCAAACGATGCGCAGCGCCGCAGCCAGACGGTCATGAGGCCGATTCTACGCGCTACTTCCTGCGCCAGAAATTCACGCCGGCTTCTTCGTGATCCGGCGTGAAATGCGTTTGCAGGTACGCGTACACGAGCGGAGCGCGGACGCGGTTGGGGACGCCGTCGACGGCGGTGTTGTCGGTCGGCTCGGGCGGCATGAGGGCGAAACGGATGCGCGGGTTCTGTTCGATGCGGCGGATGACGTCGCGCTGGCGCGCCTCGGTTTCGTAGAACGCGACTTCGACCTGGCGCATCGGACAATCGCGGTCGAGCAGGAAGTAGAGATTTCCTCGGTTTGTGAAGTCGAACCAGGTCTCGTCCAGCTTCAGGTGCGACGCCGCGTAGCGTTGCACCACGT
>JBAVBF010000398.1:0-4983 GCA_049586115.1 Thermoanaerobaculia bacterium
TGGCCGAGGCGTATCCGTTTTCGAAGGAGCGAGGGTGTTTTCTGGCGGCGGACAATCACAACTCGGTGAACGGCATTCGCGAATACGCGCGCCGCGCCGGCGCACCGATTCGCTACTTGCCGCTCGATGCCGATCTGCGGTTGCTCGATGCGGACTTGCTGCTCGCCGAGGCCTCGCTGCATGGGGAAGGGCTGGTCGCGTTTCCGGCGCAGTCGAATTTTTCCGGCGTGCGGCATCCTCTCGATCTCGTTACGAAAGCGCGCGCCCTCGGCTTCGACGTTCTGCTCGACGTCGCCGCGTTCATCCCGAGTCACGCGCTGAGCCTTCGGCGATGCCCTGCCGATTTCGCGGCGCTGTCGTTCTACAAACTGTTCGGATACCCGACCGGCCTCGGCGCGCTCGTGGCGCAGCGCGATGCGCTGTCGCGGCTGCGCCGGCCGTGGTTCGCCGGCGGAACGGTGATGTACGCCTCGGTCGCTGCCGACTCGCATCTCCTTCGTGCACACCACGAAGGCTTCGAGGACGGTACGCCGGACTTTCTCAGCATCGCCGCGCTCGACGCCGGCTTCGATCTTCTCGACGACGTGAGGATGCCGCGTTTGACCGCGCACGTGTCGCAACTCGCGCGCGATTTTGTCGACGACCTTCGCGCGCTCCGTCACTCCAACGGCATGCTGCTCGTCCGCATCTACGGACCTCGCGATCGAAGCGCGTGCGGTGGCGCGATTGCCTTCAACGTCTGCGATCGCAGCGGAACGCCGATCGCGTACTCGCTCGTTGAAAACCGCGCACGGCGCGCCAACGTTGCCTTTCGTGGCGGCTGCTTCTGCAACCCCGGCGCATCCGAAACCGCGTTCGCGCTGGAACCGATACGCCTCGCCGCCTGCCTCGCGACCCTCGGTGCCGACTTTACGCCGGAGCGTTTCGCCGAATGCAGCAAGACCGCTGTCGGCGCAGTGCGCGCGTCGATTGGATTGGCGAATAACGCTGACGACATTCGTCGCGCGGTCGACGTCGTGGCGTCGTTTCGTGATTGATGGGGGACGGTTCACGCGGAGGCGCGGGGACGCGGAGAAACGCTATCCAAGCAACTCGTGCAGGATCGCATTCGCCATCTCGGCGTTCGCCTTGCCGCGCGTCTCCTTCATCAGCTGGCCGACCAGGAATCCGAAGAGTTGCGCCTTGCCGGCGCGGTACTGCTCGACTTGCGCGGCGTTGCGTTCGATGACGCTCAGGGCGGCGGCGCGGATGATTTCGGGATCGCTGATCTGGGAGAGGCCCTGGCGTTCGACGATCGCGTCGGGATCGTCGCCGCTCAGCGCCATCTCGTCGAAGACTGCCTTCGCGGACTTGCCGCCGATCGCGCCGCTGTCGATGAGACGGATCAGGCGTCCGAGCATGGCTGGGGTCACGCGAGAATCCGCGATCTCTGCTTTCTGCTCGTTGAGAACGCGCAGCAGTTCGTTGCGAACCCAATTCGCTGCTGCGCGCGGATTCACGCTCGCTTCGGCGACGGCTTCGAAGTACTCGGCCAACTGCCGCGACGTCACCAGCGCCTCGGCATCGACAACGCTGAGCGCGAAATCGCGCGCGTAGCGCTCCGCGCGCACGTGCGGCAGCTCCGGAATCGAGCGCGCAATCTCGTCGATCCACGCGCGCTCCACGACCAGCGGCGGCAGATCGGGATCGGGGAAGTAGCGGTAGTCGTGCGCCTCCTCTTTCGACCGCATCGGCCGCGTTTCGCCGGCGGTGGGATCGTACAAGCGCGTCTCCTGCGTGATCGTGCCGCCGTTTTCGAGGATGGCCGTCTGCCGCGCGATTTCGAAATCGATCGCGCTGCGCAGGTAGCGGAACGAGTTCACGTTCTTGATCTCCGTGCGCGTGCCGAGCGGATCGCCGGGATGGTGAACGGAAACGTTGGCGTCGCAACGAAGCGAGCCTTCCTCCATGTTGCCGTCGCAGACATCGGTGTACATCAGGATCTGGCGCAGGCGCGTCAGATACGCGTCCGCTTCGTCGGCCGAGCGGATGTCCGGCTCGGAAACGATCTCGACGAGCGGCGTGCCGGCGCGATTGAGATCGACGTGCGAGACGTCGCCGCGATGAATCGACTTGCCGGCATCCTCCTCCATGTGAATGCGGAGGATGCGCACGCGGCCGACGCTGCCGCCGGTAGCGAGCGGGCGATCGAACTGCGAAATCTGATAGCCCTTCGGCAGGTCGGGGTAGAAGTAGTTCTTGCGCGCGAAGATGGAGCGCTCGTGAACGGTGCAGCCGGTGGCGATGGCGGCGCGAATGGCCAGCTCGACGGCGCGTTTGTTCAACACGGGAAGCGCGCCTGGGTAGCCGAGGCAGACCGGGCAAACCTGCGTATTCGGAGTTGCGCCGAACGACGTCGGGCAGCCGCAGAAAATTTTCGTAGCGGTGGAGAGATGCGCGTGCACCTCGAGGCCGATCACTGCTTCCCACGACATCCGGCGATTATCACCGCATAATCGCCGCATGAAGCGAATTGGAATCGTCCTCCTTTTCATCGCAACGTCCGCCGCCGCGCAGACTCTCGATCAGATGATCGACCGCGAAATCCCGTCGTTGCTGACGACGTACAAACAGCTCCACGCCGCCCCCGAGTTGTCGATGCAGGAGAAGAACAGCTCCGCGCTCGTGGCGGCGCGGTTGAAAGAGCTCGGCTACGAAGTCACGTATCCGGTCGGCCAGTACCTGGAATCAGGCGCGACCTGCTACGGCGTCGTGGCCATCATGCGCAACGGCAACGGTCCGACGCTTCTCGTGCGCAGCGACATGGACGCGCTGCCGGTGCAGGAGCAGACAGGCCTGCCGTACGCGAGCACGGTGCGCGCGAAGAGTCAGACCGGCGACGACGTCCCGGTGATGCACGCCTGCGGACACGACATCCACATGACCACGCTCATGGGCACCGCGAAAATGCTGGCGCAGATGAAGTCGCAGTGGCACGGGACGCTGATGCTGATCGGCCAGCCGGCCGAGGAGGTCGTGAAGGGGGCGGACGGAATGCTGCGCGATCATCTGTACGAGCGCTTCCCGAAACCCGACTACGCGATCGCGTTTCACGACAACTCCAACCTGCCTGCCGGACAGGTCGGCTATACGCCCGGCTACCTCATGGCCAGCGCCGATTCCATCAACGTCACCATCCGCGGCCTCGGCGGGCACGGCGCGTCGCCGCAATCGACGAAGGATCCGGTGGTGATGGCCGCGCAATTCATCAACGCGCTGCAGACGATCGTCAGCCGCGAAGATTCGCCGCTCGACCCGGTCGTGGTCACGGTCGGCTCGATCCACGGCGGCACGAAGCGCAACATCATCCCGGACGAAGTCCAACTGCTGATGACTGTGCGGACGTACAAACCCGAGGTGCGGAAACGGGTGGTGGCATCGATAGAACGGATCGCGCGCGGGATCGCCATGTCGGCGGGCGTGCCGGAGGAGCGGATGCCGGTAGTGGAGTTGCTGGCGGGGGAGTCGGTCGATTCGACGTACAACGATCCCGCGCTCACGGAACGGATCGCGTCGGCGCTGACGAAGGGGATGGGCGCGGCGAATGTCATTCGCATCGATCCGTTGATGGTCAGCGAGGACTTCGGGCGCTTCGGCGTCGATCGCAAGATACCGATCTGCATGCTCAATGTCGGTGCAGTCGATCCGGCGAAGATCGCGAGCGGACAACGGTTGCCGTCGCTGCATTCGTCAGGCTTCGCGCCGCTGCCGGACCCTACGCTGCGAGGCGCGATCAAGGCGATGACGCTGGCAGTGCTGGAGTTGCTGCATTGAGACATCCGATCTGGGTTGCTGCCGCGTAGTACAGGAACATGCCGCGATTCGCGATTGCCATCTTCGTCGCCCTGCTCGCCGTTCAGGCCTCGGCGCATGACTTCTGGATCGAGCCGTCCACGTTTCATCCGGCGGCTGGTGATCGTGTGACAGTGGCTTTGCGAGTGGGCCAGAAGCTGGCCGGTGATCCGCTGCCGAACATCCCGCCGCTCATCGATCGATTCGTGCTGCGCGGTTCCGCGGGAGAACGGCCCGTGGTCGGCCGCGCGGGCGCCGATCCCGCGGGCATCGCGTTCATCGCCGAGGGCGGACTGCACTGGATCGGATATCAGAGCAATCCGTATCCGGTGGCGTTGGAAGGACCGAAGTTCGAGGATTACCTTCGCGATGAAGGGCTCGAGCGAATCATCGACGCGCGCAAAAAAAGCGGGCAGTCGGCCGCGCCGGGACGCGAGCGCTTCTACCGTTGCGCGAAGTCGTTGCTCGACACGCCGGGCGCCGCGGTGTTCGATGCGCCGCTCGGATTTACGCTGGAGCTCGTGCCGCGCAAAAATCCGTACGTGATGAAGAACAGAGGCGAGTTGCCGCTCGCGCTGACGTTTCGCGGCAAGCCGATCGCGAACGTCCTCGTCGTGGCGATGAGCAAAGCCGATCCGGAAAACGCGGTCCGCGCGCGCACCGATGCGAAGGGACGCGTCACGCTGCCGCTCACGCACGCCGGTTTCTGGCTGATCAAGGCCGTGCACATGGAAGCCGCGCCGGCCGATGCGGGCGTCGATTGGGAAAGCTGGTGGGCGTCGATCACCTTCGAGCTGCCCAAGTGAGCCGGCGCCTTCTCGCGGCACTTTGTCTCATCGCCGCGTTGGCGCTTCCGCTGCTCGCGCACGAGCTCGGGCTGGTGCAGGTCGAAGCGAAATTTCAGAAGGATGGGACCTACATCGTCGATCTGCTCGTCGATCGCGAGCATCTTCCGCTGCAGGCGAAAGGGATGGCCGTGCCGCCGGACGTTTTTCTGCGCAGCATTGAGAAGTCTGCCGTGATCGCGTTCGACGGCCGGCCCGCTGCGCACGAAAACGTCGCCATCAGCGTTGTCGAAGGAAAGCCGAACGTGACGCGGCTACGGCTGACCGGACGCACGCCGCCGTCGGTCTCGCGATTCACCTTCGGCGA
>JBAVBF010000399.1:0-4005 GCA_049586115.1 Thermoanaerobaculia bacterium
CCGGCTCCCCGTCCGACGCCCGTTCCCTCCGATCACACCTCGGTTCCGCTTCGCGGCGCGGCCGGCAAAATCGCCCAGAACATGGAGATCTCGCTGACCATCCCGACGGCGACCTCCATCCGCAACATCCCGGTCAAAGTCCTCGAAGAAAACCGGCGCGTCGTCAACAACCACCTCACGCTCACCGGCCAGCCGAAAGCGTCGTTCACGCACATCATCGCGTGGGCGCTCGTCAACGCCATCAAGCAGTTCCCGCGAATGAACGCCGCGTTCGCGATGCAGGACAACACGCCCACCCGCATCGACCGCGAAGACGTCAACCTCGGCATCGCCATCGACGTCGAGCGCAAGGACGGTTCGCGCTCGCTCCTCGTCCCGAACGTCAAACGCTCGCAGACGCTGGATTTCGCGCAGTTCCTCAAGGCCTACAACGAAGTCGTCCGCAAAGCGCGCAACTCCACGCTCGAAATCTCCGATTTCGAAGGCACCACGATCTCGCTCACGAATCCCGGCACGATCGGCACCATCGCTTCGGTTCCTCGGCTCATGCAGTCGCAGGGAACGATCATCGCCACCGGCCAGATTGACTATCCCGCCGAATACTCAGCTGCCGATCCCTCCGTCCTCGCCGATCTCGGCATCTCGAAGGTGATGACGATGACGTCGACCTACGACCATCGCATCATTCAGGGGGCGGAGTCGGGCGCCTTCCTCGCCCGCGTCCACGAACTGCTCCTCGGCGCTGACGGTTTCTACGAGAACATCTACCGCGATCTGCGCATCCCGTACGAGCCGGCCGTGTGGGGACGCGATCGTCATCGCCTCAACGGCAGCGAAGATGAAAAGGTCGCGCGCGAAGCGGCCGTGCTGCAGATGATCAACGCCTATCGCGTGCGCGGCCATCTGCTCGCCGATCTCGATCCGCTCGAATACGAAGTCAAGCGGCATCCCGAGCTCGATCCCGCGTTCTACGGCCTCACCATCTGGGATCTCGACCGCGAATTCGTCTGCGGCGGCTTGTGCGGCAAGCTCACCGCCAAGCTGCGCGACATCCTCGACACGTTGCGCGAAACATACTGCGGAAAAATCGGACCGGAGTACATGCATATCTCCGAAACCGTGCAGAAAAAATGGCTGCAGGACCGGATGGAGCCGTCGCGCAATCACCAGCCGCTCGACCTGGCCACCAAGCGCCGCATCCTGATGAAGCTCAACGATGCCGAGTCGTTCGAGAAGTTTCTGCACACGAAGTACGTCGGCCACAAACGCTTTTCGCTCGAAGGCGCCGAGACCGCCATCCCGATGCTCGACTACATCTTCAACGAAGCCACGCAGGATGGCGTCACCGAGGCCGTGATCGGCATGGCGCATCGCGGGCGCCTCAACGTGCTCGCGAACATCCTCGGCAAGTCGTACGAAAAAATCTTCCACGAATTCGAAGGTGACGTCGATCCGAACACCACGCAAGGTTCCGGCGACGTGAAGTACCACCTCGGCGCGGACGGCATTCATCAGACGCCCGACGGCTCGCACATGAAGCTGACCCTGGCGTCGAATCCGAGTCATCTCGAAGCCGTCGATCCGATCGTCGAAGGGATGGTCCGCGCGAAACAGCTGCTCATCGGCGACAACAAACGCGCGTGGGTTCTGCCGGTGCTCATTCACGGCGATGCGGCGTTCGCCGGACAGGGCGTCGTCGCGGAGACGCTGAACTTCTCACAGCTGCCCGGCTACCGCACGGGCGGCACGATCCATCTCGTCATCAACAATCAGATCGGCTTCACCACCGGACCGGAATCGGCGCGGTCGACGATGTACGCGACCGACGTCGCCAAGATGGTGCAGGCGCCGATCTTCCACGTGAACGGCGATGACCCCGAAGCGTGCATTCGCGCAGTCAAGCTCGCGTACGACTTCCGGCAGCAGTTTCACAAAGACGTCGTCATCGACATGCTTTGCTACCGCCGCCACGGTCACAACGAAGGCGACGAGCCGTCGCTCACGCAGCCGAAGATGTACAAATCGATCAAGGAGCACCGCTCGGTGCGGAAGATTTACACCGAGACGCTGCTGCGCAAGGGCGACATCGATCCGAAAGAAGCGGAGTCGTGGCTCGACCAGTTCCAGGGCAAGCTGCAGGAGGCGTTCGACCGCACGCGCGAGGACGACGACCCGCCGCCTTCCAACGAGCGCGGCGCGCTCTGGACCGATGAAGAGCTGACCGGCTTTCAGAATCAGCCATCTCCCGACACTTCGGTACCGCGCAACGAGCTCGACATCGTCGGCAACGCGCTGACGACGGTTCCGGACGACGTCGCGCTCCATCCCAAACTGAAACCGATCATCGCCAAGCGCAAAGCGATGGCCGAGGGGCGCGACCCGATCGACTGGGCCTTCGCCGAGATGCTCGCGTTCGGAACGCTGATGACCGGCGGCTATCGCGTCCGTCTTTCGGGTCAGGACTCCGGCCGGGGAACGTTCTCGTCGCGCCACGCCATCCTGTTCGACTACGTTACCGGCAAAGGCTACGTCCCGCTGAACGCGTTGAGCTCAGCGCCGCGGACCGAAGCGCCGGTCATCGCCGAAAACGCCCTCGGCGAACAGACCGCGACCGAGCCGCGCGCCGACGTCAACTTCGCCGTCTACGATTCACTCCTCAGCGAGTACGGCGTCCTCGGATTCGAGTACGGCTACTCCGTCGCCGATCCCGGCGCGCTGGTGTTGTGGGAAGCGCAGTTCGGCGATTTCGTCAACGGCGCGCAGATCGTGATCGATCAATTCATCTCCTCCGCCGAGGAAAAGTGGGGCCAGCACAGCGGCCTCGTTCTTCTCCTCCCGCACGGCTACGAAGGGCAGGGACCGGAGCATTCGTCCGCGCGCCTGGAACGTTTCCTGACACTCTGCGCCGAGGGAAACATGCAGGTCGTCTATCCGACGACGCCGGCGCAGCACTTCCACGCGCTGCGCCGCCAGATGAAGAACGACCCGCGCAAACCGCTGATCGTGATGACGCCGAAGTCGCTCCTCCGCCATCCGCAGGCGACGTCACCGATCGACGCGCTCACCAACGGCCGCTTCGAGCCGGTGCTGATCGACGCCGCCTCCGATCCCGCGAATGCGAAGCGCATCGTCCTCACCAGCGGCAAGGTCTACTACGACCTCCGCACCGCGCGCGAAAAAGCGAACGCGAATATCCCGCTGATCCGGCTCGAACAGTTCTACCCCTTCCCGCAAACGATGCTCGCCGACGCCATCGCACAGCATCCGAACGCCACCGAAATCGTCTGGGTCCAGGACGAACCGCGCAACATGGGCGCCTGGCCGTTCCTGAGCGAACGCCTGACATCACTGACCGGCGATCGCACGCTCCGCTACATCGGCCGCCCGATCAGCGCGTCGCCCGCCACGGGATCGCATCATCGCCACGAGGAGCAGCAACAGGCGCTGGTACAGGCGGCGGTAGAATCAGCGGCATGAGTAACGCGATCGAAGAGGTTCAGCGGCTGCTGAAAACGCTTCCGGAAGAATCGTCGTTCGAGGATATCCACTACCACATGTATGTGCAGCAGGCTATCCAGAGAGGGCTCGAATCCGCGGACCGCGGCGAGCTCATCGAACAAGACGAAATCGAGAAGCGGATGGCCAGGTGGCTTGGCGAGTAAGGTGGACTGACTCCGCTTGGGACAGCGTCGAGCGCCAGGCCGCCTATATCGAGTTGGATTCACCGCGTTATGCAGCGGCGATCGTTCGTGAAGCGCGAGATGCGGCGCGCTCGCTTCGGCAATTTCCGAATCGCGGACGGGTGGTGCCCGAAAAGAACGATTCGGCGATTCGTGAGCTATTCGTCTTCCACAGTTACCGGATGCTTTATCAGGTTCTGGTTCAGCAACACGAAGTACGCATCATTGCCTTCGTCCACGGCGCGAGAGAACTATTGAAGGCATTGGACGAAAACTGAACTGCGCCTACCCCAGCGCCGCGTCGATCCGCTCTTCCAATTGGTGG
>JBAVBF010000400.1:0-5785 GCA_049586115.1 Thermoanaerobaculia bacterium
TTCGAACACCTTCGCTTCGATGAAGATGTTGACCAGGCCCGCGTCGAGGAGGCCATCGCCGACTTCCATCTTCAGGATGTCCAGCGCGCGTTCGGTGGAGATGGCGCGTTTGTAGGGGCGGTCGTTGGCGGTGAGGGCGTCGTAGATGTCGGAGACCGTCATCATTCGCGACTGGATCGGGATCGCGTCGGCGAGGAGTTTGCGCGGGTAGCCGCGGCCGTTGAGTTTTTCGTGATGGGCGTAAGCGATGTCGGCGACGGCGGAGAGATCCTTCGTCCACGGGATCTTCTGGAGGAAGTTGAACGTGTGTGTGACGTGGCTCTCGATTTCGCTGCGTTCGGCGGCGTCGAGGTTGCCTTTGCGGATCGACAGGATGCGCACTTCCTCCGGATTGAGCAGGCGCCGGCGCTCGTCGCCGAACTCCTGCTCCGCCAGTTGCTGCAGATACTGAAACTCCCCTTCCGGCAGGACGGTCGGCTCGTTCGACTTCGTGATGAAGGCGAAGTCCTTTTGCATCTTCGCGAGTTGCTCGCGGAGCTCACGATCGATCCTGGAACCAAAGTCCTTGAACGCTTCATGGCCGTGCTCGAGGAGGAACTCCAGCTTGCGGCGATTGGCGTCGTTCTCGGCCACCTTCATCGCGAACTCGAAGCGGTTGCGGAGCGTTTCGAGCTGGAGCGGATAGAGCTTCTTCTCTTTGACCAGCACCTGCTCGCGGACGCCGACTTTGCCGAAATCGTGGAGGAGCGACGCGTAACGGATCTCGCGCACCTGTTCCGAGGTGAAATGGACGGCGCCGTATTTTTCGTCATCGCGATCGACGACGCGGGCCAGTTCGACGGTCAGGTCGGCCACGCGGAACGAGTGACCGGAAGTCGTCGGATCGCGCTGCTCGATCGCGGTGACGGCCGCGGTGACGAACCCTTCGAACAGCCGCTCGATCGATTTGTAGAGGAGGTTGTTTTCGACCGCCACGGCGGCCTGCGCCGCGAGGGAGCGCATCAACTCGACCGTCTCTTTGTCGAACGGAACCACTTCCGACGGCACCGTGGCCGCGGTCAATTTCTGCGGCGCGTTCGGCTTTCTGCGGTTGATGAGCTGCAGCACGCCGACCAGCTCGCCAACGTGCGTGACCATCGGGAAGACCAGCATCGAGCGCGTCAGGTATTGGTTCGCCTCGTCAAAGGAACGGTTGATCGAATATTCAGCGTCGGCCGGAAGCGCGTAGGCATCGTCGATGACGAGCGTGTCGCCGGTGAGCGCGACCCAGCCCGCCAGGCTGCGGCGTGTGATCGGCAGGACCATCTCCTCGAACGCGCCGACTTTGATGGAATCGTTCTGCGCCAGCTTCCAGCGCAGCACCTTCTCGCCGTCGACCTGATCGAGCAGATAGAGTGAGCCGGCGTCGGCGCGGGAGAGCTCGCGCGCCTTGCTGAGGATGGTGGTCAGCAGCACGGAGTGGTCGCGCTCGGTCGAAAGCGCGATGCCGACTTCGCTCAGCTCGCGCAGTTCGCGCGTCCGTTCGGTGAGCTGGCGCTCCAGCTGATCGGCACGGACTTTCTCGGAATCGATCGGCGTCAGCGTCTGCATTGAAGTGGCTGCAACGGGGACCGGATCTCCCGGCTTTCCATGCGGCTGTGGAACCGCTTACAATCCGCGCGCCGCCGGATTATCGCACCGATCCCGGCGAGAATGTTGCTGAGTCGAGGCGCGTTGGATGCCTTCGCCACAGACAAGAATGTCTGTGCCACACCGCGCCGGCAGTTCCCCCAGGAGGACCTTTGGCAGCCTATACGACTGAGACGATTACGCCCAAGCATCACGATGCGCTCGTGGCGTGGCAGAAGAAGCATTTTCCGGAGCTCGAATACCTGCAGACGAACTGGTCGAAGTACTACAACCAGACGCCGTTTCAACTCTTCGCGAAAGTCGGCAAGCTGAATTCGGAGAACATCACCTACGGCCGCATGACCGGGCAGCCGCGTTTCGAACAGGCCGGCGACATGGTCGGCAACATGTTCTACACGGCGCGCGACATCATCCGCGCGCAGGCCTCGACCGAGCTCGGTTCGATCCAGCAGCATCGCCTCACGCTCGAAGAGGCGCCGACCGATCAGATGAAGATGGCCGTCCTCCGGATCATGGCCGAGGAGCTGCGGCACGGCTATCAGATGTTCTGGGTCTTCGATCACGACAAGAGCTGGAAAAAGCCGGGACATCCCGACGTCGCGCAGGACACCATCGATGAGCTGCTGTCGATGGAGCTCGGCAATCACGTGCTCGACGCGTTCAACATCCCCTTCGTGAACTTCCTCGACAACGTCGTCTTCGCCACGGTCATCGACCTGGTCGGCAAGTATCAGCTCGAAATGCAGAAGGTCTTCTCGTATGCGCCGATGGGGCGCTCCATGGGACCGATGCTTTCCGAGGAGGGATTCCATATCGGCAGCGGCCGCGGATTCCTGCGCGATCTCGCTGTCGCCGCGCACAACGACACCGGCCGCTTCTCGATCGACGACATCCAGAAGGTTCTCAACGTCTGGGTTCCGCGCGGCGTGGAGATGTTCGGCAACGAGCGCGGCGGCGATACGTCGATCGCGTTCGGATTCAAGGACCGAAACAACGGCACCGCGCAGAGCGAGTACTACAACGAAGTGCGCGAGGTGCTGGAGCTGGTCAACATCGCCATCGTGCAATGCAAGGTCAAGGACACGCCGGCGCCCGAGGCGCGCACGATCGTCCGCGAAGTCATGGACACGCGCGAGACCGTGAATGGCGTGTCGCCGAAGGATCTGCTCTTCGCGCCGGACGTGAAGTTCTTCCGCTCGCGCGGCATGGAAGAGATCGCGTTCATGCCGTACGACATCGACGGAAACCTGATGACGGAGAACGGCAAGCCGGTCACCGGCGAGAAGTATCTCGACTATCTGTCGACGATGCTCCCTGGCTACTACTTCAACGACTCCGAGTTCGCCAAATATCGTGAAGCCCTCCTCGGCCGCGAAGCTCCGCAGCCGGGACGGAGCTACGGTTGGTAACGGACGTCGTCGATTCGAACGAACGCAACGCCGCCGGCAACGGCGGCGTTTTTTCTTTGCTGTCGGGATTGGCGATCGGCTGTGCGCTGGCCGGACTGCTCGAGTTCACGCGAACCTTCGGCGCCTTCGGCAATCTGCAATTCATCCCGACCGAAGCGACCGAGGCATCGTTCGTGAGCTGGACGTGGGCGATGATTTCGGCGCCGGTGGCGGTAGTCGCGTCGTCGGTGGTCGTGGCGTTGAGCATCGCGCGCGTTCGAGCGATCCTCATCACGGCGTCGGTGTCGTTGATCGCGACATTCTGGTTCGCCGCACGGGTGCTTGAGAACGTGAACGGCTACATGGTTGCCCAGCAGGGCGTCGAGGCGTCCATGCCGCCGCTGCCGGCCGATCGCTGGCCATTCGTCTACCGTCACGGAATCGCGATGCTCGTTTGCGGCGTGGTCATCGCACTTGCGGCGATCGCGTACGCGCTCTGGCGCATACGTCCGCGCGCGATCGCATTCACGATCGGACTCCTCGCCGCGCTTCTGATGGTCTACCTCGGCGGACAGTTCGGATTCGCGGCGATGTCGTTTCTGCGCCTGCGGAATCTGGCGGTGGTTGTTGCGGCGATCGATCTGATTCTCGTTGCGCTGGCGATGCGACGACGCCGCGATCTTCTCCTCGTTCTCGCGTTCCTCCTTCTCGCTGCCTCGGCCTGGCGACTCGACCGCTCATGGCGCGCGATGCTCGCCGAATTGCCGCACGGGATTGAAACGCCAGCCTGGTAATTCGCGCCCGGAACGCGAGGCCGCGCCAACCGGCGCCGCTGACTACGTCCGCTTCAGGCCCCAGGAGTTCTCGGTCAGCCACGTCATCAGCGCGGCGGCGGGGACGGCGCGGCTGATGAAATAGCCCTGCGCGAGGTCGCATCCCATCTCTTCGAGCCGCCGCAACGTCTCGGCATCCTCGACGCCCTCGGCGCAAACCTGCTTGCCGAGGTTGTGCGCGAGATCGATGACGGTGCGGACGATCGCGGCGTCGGCGTCGCTGGTGAGCATCCCCAGCACGAAGGCCTTGTCGATCTTGATCTCGTCGATCGGCAGCTCGCGCAGATGCGTGAGCGACGAATAGCCGGTACCGAAATCGTCGACCGACAGCCGCACGCCCATCGATTGCAGCATCGACATGATCGCCAGCGCGTGGGCCGGGTCGGCCATGATGCTGCTCTCCGTGATCTCGATCTTGAGGAAGCGCGGATCGATCTTCCACTTGTCGAGCAGCGACTGCACTTTCGACGGCAGCGTTTCCTCGAGCAGACTTTTCGCGGAGACATTGACGGCGACGTGGATCGGCGCGCCGGCGTCCTGCCATTCGCGGCATTGCTGCAGCGCCTTGTCGAGAATCCAGTCGGTCATCGGTTTGATGAGGCCTGTCCGTTCCGCGATCGGGACGAAGCTGACCGGCATGAGCAGGCCGCGGCGCGGATGGTTCCAGCGGACCAGCACCTCGACGCGCGTGACCAGGCCGCTGTGCAGATGGCGTTTCGGCTGGTAGTAAAGCTCGAACTCGTTGCGCTCGATCGCGGTGCGCATCTCGACGACGAGCGAGAGTTGATCGGGCACGCGCGACTCCGGCTCGTCGCGCTCGTGAAACGTGAAGCCGGCATTCGACTGCTTCGTCGCATACATCGCAACGTCGGCGCGGCGCATGAGCGTGCGCGCGTCGCTGCCGTGCTGCGGATAGAGCGCGATGCCGATCGACGCGCCCACTTCGAGCACCTGCCCTTCGACGACGAACGGCTGCTGCAGCGAATTGAGAATGCGCCGCGCGGTCATGGCCACGGCATTCGGATCGAGCGCCGAAGTCAGCACGACCGCGAATTCATCGCCGCCGAGGCGGGCCACCGTGTCGTCGATGTGAAGTTGGTTGCGAAGGCGGAAGGCAACCTGTTTGAGCAGCACGTCGCCGAAGTGATGGCCGAACGTGTCGTTGACCTCTTTGAAGCGATCGAGATCCATCAACAGCAGCGCGATCAATCGCGCGTCGCTGCGCGCGGCTTCGAGTGCGTCGGCGAGGCGGTCGAACAGCATCATCCGGTTGGGCAGATCGGTCAGGCCGTCGTGCATGGCCTGATGCCGCAGGGCCACGATCTCGTTGCGGCTGTCGGTGACGTCGCGCAGAAAGGCGACCCAGTGCGTGAGTTGTCCGCCGTCCTCGACCGGAACGAGCTGCAGATCGAGCTCGAACTCCTGTCCGTCCTTCCGCTGCGCCGTCGCCTCGGCGGCAAACGCATGCCGCGCGAAGACGTGCTGGAGCAGCGAGTGGAAGATGGCCTGATGCCGCTCGACAATCCCGAACGCCACCGGCGTCTCGCCGATGATCTCCTCGCGGGGCCGTCCATAAATCGCGCAGAAGCCGTCGTTGACGAAGGCGATGCGCGGTCCGAGCGCTTCGACCGCCGGCGTCATGATGGCGATCCCCTGGCCTGCGACGCGCACGGCGCTGCCGAGAAGACGCAACTGGTCGCTCTCGAAGCGCTGCTCGGTGAGTTTCCGCAGCAGCTTCGTTTCCTCTAGCGACGTGGTCGTCCACGCGGTGCGTAACGACGTAACTTCTTCAGCCATAAGTGAGGGAGAGGATTCTAACCGCAGAGTTGGCAGCGTAGTGCGGGCGTCCTCGCCTGCATCCGGCGTGGCGTCTCGCCCGACGGGGGATGCTTGCGAATGTCTGAATTTTCACATGCGTTTCACCTTGCACAGAAA
>JBAVBF010000401.1:0-11588 GCA_049586115.1 Thermoanaerobaculia bacterium
GTCCTTCGGCGGCTCAGGATGACAGCTACCCCTTAACGACGATGTTCACCAGCTTCCCGGGAACGTAGACCTCTTTCACGATCTCTTTCCCCGTCACCCACTGCTGCACCTTTTCGTTCGCGCGAACGGCGGCAAGGACGATGTCCTTCTCCGGCGGATTCGGCACTTCCACCTGCCCGCGCAGTTTCCCGTTGACCTGCACGACGATCGTGACGACATCCTCGATCATCAGCGCCGGATCGGCCTTCGGCCAGCTCGACGTCAGAATGAATCCGTCATTTCCGAACATCGTCCACAGCTCCTCGGTGATGTGCGGCGCGAAGGGATGGAGAAGTTTGAGCAGCGCCATGTACGAATCACGCGCATCCGCCTTCTCGGCCAGTGCGTCGCCGATCGCGTTTGACAGCTCCATGAGGCCCGAGATGGCGGTGTTGAATTCGAAGCGATCGAAGCGGCGCGTCACCGCATCGATCGTCTGATGCGTTTTGCGCGTCAACGCGGCGGATTCGGCTCCACCCGAGGGAAGAGCAAGGATCTGCTCTCCCATATGCCAGACGCGATTCAAGAAGCGAGAGGCTCCGACCACGCCCTCGTCCGACCACGCCGCTTCCTTCTCCGGCGGCGCGATGAAGAGCGTGTAGACGCGTTCCGTGTCGGCGCCGTAGCGATCGATCAGCTCGTCCGGCGGCACGACGTTGTAGCGCGACTTCGACATCTTGCCGACTTCGGAAACGACCGCCGCCCCGGTCGGGGTGTGCACGCCGTTTTCGACTTCCTTCGGCGACACCCAGTTCCCGCTCGCCGTGCGGAAACCTTCCTTCGTGATCATCCCCTGATTGAAAAGCCGCGTGAACGGCTCTTCGTAGTTCGTCAGCCCCATGTCGTGCAGCGTGCGGCAGATGAAGCGTGCGTAGAGCAGATGGAGGATGGCGTGCTCGATGCCGCCGATGTATTGATCGACCGGCAGCCAGCGATTCACGAGCGACGGATCGAAGATTTTCGTGCCGTCGTTCGCCGAGATGAAGCGCGCGTAGTACCACGACGAATCGACGAACGTGTCCATCGTGTCGGTCTCGCGCTTCGCCGCGCCACCGCAGACGGGACAGTTCGTGTTGACGAAGCGCTCGTCCTTCGCCAGCGGATTTCCTTCGCGTCCCGTGAACGGAACATCGAGCGGCAACTCGACCGGCAGTTCCTCCTCGGGGACCGGAACGATGCCGTCGCGCTCGCAATAGATCATCGGGATCGGTGTGCCCCAGTAACGCTGGCGCGAGATCAGCCAGTCGCGCAGACGGTAGCGGACCATTTTCCTGCCGATGCCGAGGCGCTCGATCTCTTCGATGATGCGATCGATCGCTTTGGGTGTGGGAAGTCCGCTGATGATGCCGGACTCGATTGCGACCGCCGACTCATCCTTCGCCGAATACGCTTCCTCGGCCGAGGGCAGTTCGCCGTTCGCCGGCTTCACCACGACGCGAACCGGCAGCCCGTACTGCTGCGCAAATTCGAAATCGCGCTGATCGTGTCCCGGCACGGCCATGATCGCGCCGGTGCCGTACTGCATCAGCACGAAGTTGCCGAGCCAGATCGGGATCTGTTCGTTCGTGAATGGATTCGTGGCGGTCTTGCCGGTGAAGCGCCCTTCTTTCCCCGCCTCCTGCCGCTCCAGGTTCGACTGATTGCGCACGCCGGCGATCCACGTCTCGATTTCGGCGCGATCGGGATTGTCCGCGATCAACGCCGCAACGTCGGGATGCTCCGGCGCGAGCACCATGAACGTCGCGCCGTAAATCGTGTCCGGTCGCGTCGTGAAGATGCGGATCGATTTCGCCAGCGACGGCACGTCGAATTCGACGTCGGCGCCGACGGAACGTCCGATCCAGTTGCGCTGCATCAGCTTCACTTTTTCCGGCCAGTGCTCGAGCGTGTCGAGCCCTTCGTCGAGCCGGTCGGCGTAATCGGTAATTTTCAGAAACCACTGCTCGAGATCGCGCTGCACGACGACCGTGCTGCATCGTTCGCAGCGTCCGTCGATGACCTGCTCGTTCGCCAACACGGTCTGATCGGACGGACACCAATTCACCGGCGCCTTCGCGCGATACGCCAGTCCTCGGCGATACAACTGCAGAAACAGCCACTGGTTCCAGCGGTAGTACTCCGGCTCGCACGACGCCAGCTCTTTCGACCAGTCGTACAAAATCCCCCAGCGCAGGAACTGCTTTTTTTCGCGCTCGATGTTCGACAGCGTCCATTGCCGCGGATGGATGCCGCGCTTGATGGCCGCGTTCTCCGCCGGTAATCCGAAAGCGTCCCATCCCATCGGATTGAGCGCCGCGCGTCCCTGCATCCGAAAATAGCGATAGAGAGCATCGCCGAGGATGTAGTTCCGGCCGTGGCCGACATGGAGATCGCCGGACGGATACGGAAACATGTTGAGCATGTAGAACTTGTCGCCGGGCGCCGTCACATCGACCTCGGCCACCTTCGCATCCGCCCACGCGCGCTGCCACTTCTCTTCGATCAGTTTGGGTTCGTAAGGCATAGGCGGCGGAGTATAAACACTGTCATCCTGAGCCACCGAAGCGGCGAAGCCGCGCAGGACGGTCGAAGGACCCCCTCAATGCTTGCCTCGTGAATAGCGGCCGCCCCCGGTTATCAGCGGGAGGTCCTTCGACCGTCCTGCGCCATTCCGCGCTTCGCGCTACATGGCTCCGGCGGCTCAGGATGACAGGGTGAACGTGACCGGGCCGTCGTTCTCCAGCGACACGATCATCATTTCGCGGAAGCGCCCCGTCTTCACGTTGATGCCTGTCGACGCCAGCTCGCGAACGAACAGCTCGAACATCGTCCGCGCCCGCTCGGGCTCCTCGGCGTTGTCGAAACTGGGACGCCGTCCTCGCGCGATCGATCCCGCAAGCGTGAACTGCGAAACCGCGAGGATTGCGCCGCCGGCCTCGGTCACATCGCGATTCATCTTGCCGGCCTCGTCGCTGAAAATGCGCAACTCGCGGATCTTCTTCGCCGCATCGCGCATGACCTGCTCGGCGTCGCCCTTCTCCACCGCGGCGAGCACGAGCAAACCGATTCCAATCTCCGACACGATCTCGCCGCCGACCGCTACCGACGCGCGGCGAACGCGCTGAATGACGCACTTCACGGCGGCGGATTCTACCCGCGGTAGAAAAACGCACGGCATCGCGCCGCTCGCATAAAATGCGCGGACCGCGCACGAAGAATCAACAGGAGAATCCTAATGGCAGGAACAGTCAACAAAGTCATCCTCGTCGGACGCCTCGGCAAAGATCCCGAGCTCCGCTCCATCCCCAGCGGCACCAGCGTGGCGAAGTTTTCTCTCGCCACTGACGAGCGCTTCACCGACAAGAACGGCGACAAACAGGAACGCACCGAGTGGCACAACGTGGTGGCTTGGGGCAAGCTGGCCGAGATCTGCGGTCAATATCTCCGCAAGGGCAAGCTGGTCTACATCGAAGGCTCGATTCGCACCGATAGCTGGGACGACAAGGAAACCGGCGTGAAGAAGTACCGCACCGAGATCATCGCCAACACGATGCAGATGCTTGACAAAAAAGGCGACGACGAAGGCGGCGGCTACAGCGGCGGTGGCGGCGGCGGGTATCGCAAAGCCGCTCCGGCAGGCGCGCCGTCCGGCGGACGCGGCCCCGAAATCGAAGACGACGACGAAGTGCCGTTTTAGGCGACGTAGTGCGGACGTCCTCGTCTGCATCCGCCGGGCGTCCTCGCCCGGCGGTGGTTTCCAGGATTCAATTCGCTGAGTGGTATTGACTCAAGACACCCCCGTCGGGCGCCACGCCGGATGCAGACGGGGATGTCCGCACTACGCTTTCCACCATGTACGCCGGCGAACGATTCAATAGCGTCACGCACATCATCGGCAGCGTGCTGGCGATCATCGGCTCCGCGTTTGCGATCCGTGCCGTCTCCGGCCGCGATGCCATGACCATCGCCGCGATCTCCATCTACGGCGCGATGCTGATCGTGCTGTACCTCAGCTCAACGCTCTACCACTCGTGGAGCGGTCCCGCGAAGAAGGTCTTTCACGTTTTCGATCACTGCGCGATCTATCTGCTCATCGCCGGAACCTACACGCCGATTACGCTGATCACGTTGCGCGGACCATGGGGCTGGTGGCTCTTCGGCATCGTCTGGACGCTTGCCATCGCCGGCGTGATGAAAGACGTGTTGCTGCGCGGCCGCTACCGGCCCATCTCGGTCGTCCTCTACGTCCTGATGGGATGGCTTGTCGTCGTCGCCATCAAGCCGTTGCGCATGGCGATGCCGCCGAACGGCATCGCGTGGATTGCGGCCGGCGGCGCGTTCTATACCGCGGGCATCGTCTTCTTCGCGCTATCGAAACGCGTCACGCACATGCACGGCATCTGGCACCTCTGCGTGATCGGCGGAAGCGCCTGCCACTACGTCGCGGTCATGCGGTACGTGGCGACGTAGCTGTGCCGAGATGTGGTCTCGGTGCGCGACTTGCCGAGCCGCCACGCGGTTTCGAGCGTCAGTCGAAAGAGAGGTTTCCCGGCATCGGCAGCAAGAGGGATGATTTCCGGCACTGCGCGAAGGCTCTCTTCATCCTCTCCCTCTCCAGAAAGACCGGCCACTCTCCCCCGACGTCATTGACGAGCCGGAAAAACTTCTGGTGGTCCACGCTGACACCCACCATCAGCGTGCTCGAATCCGATTCGGTCTCGCTGCGACGATCGAGCTTTTCAACCAACACCGCGTATCGACCGAACGCGTTCTGCTTTGACCCTCGAAACGCAGATCGAAACGCAGCGGCCGCCATCGGCGCGAAATGCCATCCGGTGCCCGTCTGCTTCTCGAAAGACGCGCCGGGATCCGCGCTGCAGCGAATGCTCATATCAGACGCCGCCGAAAGCGTTGCGGCGCTCAAGAGGAAAACGATTGCTGCCGTTCTGAGGATGAGGTTCACGCTTGTTTGATCATCTGATGTACGTATCTTCGATTTTCGCGTAGGAACGGTCGTGGCGAGTTGTATTGAGCGTGAGTCGAAATACGCTGTGCTCGCCGTCGCCGGACACACGAGAGATCGTCGGCATACCACCAACCAGCCTGTCGCCGTCGTCTTCCTTGAAGAGCGGCCAATCTCCGTTATAAGTAAGCCGAAAGAACTTCTGATCATCGACCGCCGCTCCGATCATCAACGTGGTCGACACGAGTTGAGATCCGCGATCTCTCCTCATAATGAAAAATGTATAACGTCCGTAGGCGTGTTTTTTCGCGTTTCGAAAAGCGGCCCGAAATGCACCGGCTTCCATCGGCCCGAAGGTAGAGTCAGGAAGAGGACCTCTTTCGAACTGTTCGAACGGCCTTTCGAACTGACCGCAGCGGATACTGGATGGCGCCGCCAAAAGCGTGGCGCCCATGAGGAAACCGATTGCTGCCGTCGTGAGGATGCCTCTCACGCCCCGCCCATCAATTGCCGCAACACGAACGGCAGGATCCCTCCATGCTCGTAGTAGTCGACTTCGATCGGCGTGTCGATGCGGACGATGAGCGGGACGTTTTCCGTCGCGCCGTTCGCGCGATGGATGACCAGCGTCGCTTTCTGGCGCGGGCGGAGATCGCCGGTGATGCCGGTGATGTCGTAGGTTTCGGTGCCGTCGAGGGCGAGCGTCTGCGCGTTCGTTCCCTCTTCGAATTGCAGCGGGAGGACGCCCATGCCGACGAGGTTGGAGCGGTGGATGCGTTCGAAGCTTTGCGTCACCACGGCGCGGATGCCGAGGAGTTTCGTGCCTTTGGCGGCCCAGTCGCGGGAGGAGCCAGTGCCGTACTCCTGGCCGGCGATGACCACGAGCGGCGTCCCTTCGTTCTGATACTGCATGGCCGCGTCGTAGATCGACATCTGCGTACCGTCGGGCTGGTGTTTCGTCACGCCGCCTTCCACGCCGGGCACCATCAGATTCTTGATGCGCACGTTCGCGAATGTGCCGCGCGTCATCACGCGGTCGTTGCCGCGTCGCGAGCCGTAGCTGTTGAAGTCTTCGACCGGGACGCCCTGCTCGATCAGGTACTTGCCGGCCGGTGAGTTCGCCTTGATCGAGCCGGCCGGGCTGATGTGATCCGTCGTCACCGAGTCGCCGAAGATGGCCAGCGCGCGCGCGCCGATGATGTCAGCCGCCTTGCCCATCCCCTTGTCGCCGGTGAAGAACGGCGGCTCCTGGATGTAGGTCGAACTCTCGTCCCATGAGTAGAGCAGCCCGCCTGTCGTGGGGATCTCGTTCCAGAGCGGATTCTGGTCGGCGAAGTTCGCGTAAAGCCTGCGGAACGACTCGGCATCGAGCGCCCCTGCCATGCATTCGCGGATCTCGTCCATCGTCGGCCAGATCTCGCGCAGATACACATCCTCGCCATGCGCCCCTCGGCCGATCGGCTCGTTGGCCATGTCGATATCGATGCGGCCGGCCAGCGCGAACGCGACCACGAGCGGCGGCGACATCAGAAAGTTCGCGCGGATGGACTGATGCACGCGCGCCTCAAAATTGCGATTGCCGGAGAGGACGCTGACGCCGATGAGATCGTGCTGCGTGATGGCCTCTTCGATGCGCGGATCGAGCGGGCCGGAGTTGCCGATGCAGGTCGTGCAACCGTAGCCGACGGTGTAGAAGCCGAGCTGGTCGAGGTACGGCTGCAGGCCGCTGCGATGGTAGTAATCGGTGACGACGCGCGAGCCGGGAGCGAGCGAAGTCTTGACCACGCGCGGAACGCGCAGTCCCTTCTCGACCGCCTTCTTCGCAAGCAGTCCCGCGGCCAGCATCACCGACGGATTCGACGTGTTCGTGCACGACGTGATCGCGGCGATGAGGACATCGCCATGATGCAGCTCGGCCACGGCCATCGGAAACTCGTCCGCAAGTGAATCGGCGGCTACGCGGTCCGGCGTCGGCCGGTTGTTGAGCATCTCTTCTTCGGTGACGACGCTCGTATTCTTTTTCTCCGACGCCAGCGCGTTCGGCGCCGTGCCGGAATCCTGTTCGCCGCCGCCGGAGATGGTGTGCTCCGGACCGGTCGAGGTGATTCCCACCAGCATCTTTCCGTGATGGCGATCGATCTCGCTCTGCGGCTTGCCGTAGCCGGCCGGAGCCGCCGTTTTCAGCATCGCCTGAAACTCGCGCTGGATGTCATCGAGCTCGATGCGGTCCTGCGGACGCTTCGGTCCCGCCACGCTCGCGGCGACGCTGTTCAGATCGAGCTCCAGGACCGTCGTGTAGTCGATGTCGCCGCTCTTCGGCATCCCGAACAAGCCCTGCGCCTGGAAGTAGCCGCGCAACGCGCTGACCTGCGCTTCGCTGCGGCCGGTCATGAGCATGTAGCGGCAGGTCTCTTCGTCGACCGGGAAGTAACCCATCGTCGCGCCGTACTCGGGGGCCATGTTGGCGATCGTGGCGCGGTCGGCCAGCGCCAGCGAGGCCGCTCCGTCGCCGAAGTATTCGACGAACTTCCCGACGACCTTGGCCTTGCGCAGCATCTCGGTGATGGTGAGCACGAGATCGGTCGCGGTGACGCCTTCACGCAGCGACCCTTTGAGATGTACGCCGACGACGTCGGGCGTCAAAAAGTACACCGGCTGCCCGAGCATCCCTGCTTCCGCTTCGATCCCGCCGACGCCCCAGGCCACGATGCCGAGGCCGTTGATCATGGTCGTGTGTGAATCGGTGCCGACCAGCGTGTCGGGATACCAGACGCCATCCTTTTCCAGCACGCCGCGCGCGAGGTACTCCAGGTTGACCTGATGCACGATGCCGATGCCGGGCGGCACGACGCCGAATCCGTTGAAGGCCTGCATCCCCCACTTCAAAAACTGATACCGCTGCTGATTGCGCTTGAACTCGACGTCCATGTTGAGCTGCAGCGCGTCGGGACGATTGGAGTAGTCGACCTGCACCGAGTGATCGACGACGAGGTCGACCGGCACGAGCGGCTCGATGATCTTCGGGTCGGCGCCCAGTCGTTGGGCCGCCGACCGCATCGCCGCGAGATCGACCAGCAGCGGGACGCCGGTGAAGTCCTGCAGCAGCACACGCGCGACCATGAACGGGATCTCGCCCGTCCGTTCCGCGCGCGGCTGCCAGTTCGCGAGCGTGCGCACATCGCGCTCGGCGATCTTTTTTCCGTCGACGTTGCGCAGCACCGACTCGAGCACGATGCGGATCGAGACCGGCAACTTCGACACGTTGCCCACGCCGGCCGCCTCGAGTTTCGGGAGCGAGTAAAACTGCCCTCGGCTGCCGTCGCCGAGGTCGAAGGAATCGAGAGTATTGAAGGTGTTGTGAGGCATTTCCATCCTCTGATACGGAATGGCGCGTGAGGGAAATCGGCGCGCTCGGGCGACTATATCAGCGCCGTAAAAGCCACGGAACCCGGAAAGACGGCAGCGTGTCCGTCTCGCAATTGATGGAGGTAGGGAATTCCAGCGGTGGAGGCCCTCCTACCTAACAACCCAACATCAGGAGCGATCGCATGCCGGGACGTTTATTGTCGCTCGCGGAGGTGCTCCGCGAAGAGTACGCCTATGTCGCGCCGGAGAAGGCAGCGGAATCGATGGGCCAGTGGACGTTTCAGGCGCGCGATATCTACGACGCGCCGGTCTTCCGCGCAAAAATCGAACGGGCACGGCGAACCGGCGACGACCGCGTCGAGACGAATCGATACGCGTTGATGAGCCATGCGCTCGAAAACGATGACACGTCCACGAACGCTTCCGAGTCGGCGCTGGCCAGCTCCCTCAATACGCTGCTCGCACACGAAGAGCTTCTCGACGAGCTGTTGCAGTTTCGCGATTTTGCCATCATCGCCGAGCAGAACAGACGGGTTTTGAAGGCCATCCTGACGACGCCGGAATTGCGCCGGTCCTACGTCGAAATCGATACGCCCGAGGCACGCCAAAGACTCGATGCCCTGATCCGAAACCCGAAACGGCTGACCAATGTCGTGGATGACTGGGAGGAGCTGGGGTGCATCCTTTCGAATCGGGAAGTCGTCGACTCGGTCGTCGTTTTCCCGGAGCTTCTGGGAACTCTGATCGACAGCCGCGCCGTTCGCGTTGCCCTTTCCGATCGCGGCGCCCGGAGACGGCTGGCAGCCTCGTTCGCACCGCGGGCAAACAGCTGGCTGCGGGGCATGTTCGGCCGCTCGCGAAGTGAGACATCCCAGGCCCCCTCTGCCGCCCCGGACGCGGTTCTGCGCGCGCTGACCGGCGATGCTCACGCAATCCATCCGCCGATCACGAGACCGCCGGACGCGTTCGTGCGCGCGAGGACATTGCTCCTCGAAGCCGCGTACGGCGATCACCTGCACGACCACATCGAGGAGAAGGTCATCCTCGACCGGATGCAGCAGTCCAATCTGACCGCGTTCTGCCTTTCGGGCGGTGGGATTCGCAGCGCGACGTTCAGTCTCGGCGTTCTGCAGGGGCTGGCCCGCCGCCACATCCTGCACTCGGTCGACTACCTCTCCACCGTCTCGGGCGGCGGGTACATCGGGAGCTGGCTTTCCTCGTGGATGCGCCGCCACGATCATGGCGCGGCGGGGGTGTTCGACGAGATCGGGCGTCCCGCGGCCGACCCGCTGAAACCGGAGCCGGAACCCGTTCATCACCTTCGCGAGTACAGCAACTATCTCGCGCCGCGTTTCGGCGTCGTCTCCCCCGATCTATGGACGCTCATCGCCACCTACGTGCGCAACCTGCTGCTCGTATGGCTGATCATTCTGCCGCCTCTGCTTGCGGTGCTGATGATTCCCCGCGGATTCGAATGGCTGTTGCTGATGAAACCGGGAAGCGTACGGTTCTTCCACGACAGATTGATCCTGCCTGCCAGCCCGAGTGCCTGGTTGTGGGCAGGCCGGGTCTTCCTGACGCTGGCCATGTTTGCGCTCGCACTGATCCGGCCCGTCGGCGAATATGTGCCGGGAAAAGAGAAGTCGGTCTCCGAGATCAGAAGGGAACGGCTGCGCATCTGGTGGTTCATCGGGCTGGGAAGCGCGGCCACCATTGCATTGACGATGTCCTGGGCCCGGTACACGGCGCTTGTCGCCGTGCCTGCCGACGTGGCCTCGAAAATCGTTTTCTGGCGCGCCTTTCACCTCTTCCTGATCGCCAACGGAGTCGGAAGCGCGATCTATCTCATTCGGCATTACCACGCGCTGAAGCGAACGGATGATCCGGCACTAAACCAACTCGGCCGCGCCCGCGGCCCGTCGAACTGGTTGCGCATCCTGGTGACGCGGCCTGTCCTCTTGCCGAAGGTCCTACTGGAATTCGCCGGAATCGCGGTGGCCGCAACCGTGGCCGCGGTCATCCTTCAGTTCGGCGCCGCGCACATCTTCGAGCATCCATCCGCCATGCCGTCGGCCGTATTCGGGCCGCCGGAGTTTTTCACGATCTTCGGGATGCCGCTTCTTCTCCTGGCCTTGTTCATCGAAGCGACCTTGCTGATTGGCGTCGTAACGGTCGTGTCGTCTGACTTCGAGCGGGAGTGGTGGGCTCGTGCAGCCGCGCTGATGCTTCTCCTCGGCGCCGCATGGATTGCCATCACGTCCGTAGCGCTGCTCGGACCGACGATCATTACGCAGTTTCCGAAGATCATCAGTGCGCTCGGCGGAATCTCGGCAATCGTCTCCGTGGCCATCGGCTACCGCGATACGTCATCGCCAAAGAAAGCCAGGCGCCCAACGCCGGGACTGGTTCCGATGGCGGCGATTGCCACGATCATCACGTTGTCCGCATTGTCGTTTCTCAACGGAAAGATCATTGATCCGACTGCCTGCGCGGACGATTTGAAGACTCTGCGCTCGGACATCGTCGTGCGCGCCGCGATGATTGCGCCCGCCGGTTACGGGCTCCATGTGGAAGAGAAGGCCGCGGCCAAATCAGCCATCGACGCGGTTCTGGTCGCAGGTCCTACCACTCGTTGTCACATCGATACTCTTCGACGGGCAAACTGGCGGTCGCTGGGCATCATGCTCCTCGCGGCCGGTGTGCTGGCAGCCCTCTCCGGACTGCTGCTCGACGTCAACACGTATTCGATGCACAGCATGTATCGGAATCGTCTGATCCGGGCCTATCTCGGTGCCTCGCGCTGGTTCCGCCGTCCCGATCCGTTCACCGGATTCGACCCTCAGGACAATCTTCAAGTGCATCAACTACGGCCGGACTATCTGTGGGCCAGCAGTTTCGCGGACTTCGATCGCTTTCTCGTCGCACTGCCGGCCTCGAAGCTCTGGCCGATCCTTCCTCCTCGCGTCCGGGAGCAGATCAGCGACTACCTGGCGATGACTTCCGAGGAGAAGGAGAGCGAGCGCGAAAACCTCTATCCGGTCGTTTTCGGGACGATCAACCAGAGCATGCTGTCGGTCGACTTGCCGACCGGCCAACCCGCCGAACAGACGGCCCAGACACTCTGCCGGAACCGGAAGTACATCGAGACGACCTTCTCTGGTTTTCTCAAACCGTTGCCACGCCGTCCGCCGCTCCACATTCTCAACATCGCTCTCAATCTGGTGGCCGGTGACAACCTGGC
>JBAVBF010000402.1:0-6405 GCA_049586115.1 Thermoanaerobaculia bacterium
CAGACGCATCACCGCGTCTCCCAGATCAGGCCGTAGAGAAGGACGGCGACTCCGAGAACCGCGGGAATCGTCCGCCAGAGCGAAAGGTCCACGTCCGGGACGACGCGCACATCGATGAACAGCAGGACGTTGTTCAGCGCCAGGCCGATAAAACAAAGGCCGCTCCAGAAAAGCAGACGAACGCGGCTGCGACGATAACCGCGCAACAACAGCACCGCACAGCCGATGCTGGTTATCGCGCAGAGCGAGTACACAATGCTTCCTACCGAGAAGATCACTCGCTTTTCACCTTGAAGGCGTCGGAGAACGCCCGCAGGCGCTCAAGGTTCTCGCTGAACACGATATTCGCGACGACCGCGCGGCGTTCAGCATACGCAATCGCAAGTGCCGAGACGCCGGCTCGCAGTTCCTCGTCCTTAGGCGCATAGCGGTAGCCACCGGACGTCCCTCTCGATACGAGGCGGTTCTGAAGTAATCCATGCAGGCGCTTCTCGGCCGTTCCTTGCTTCATCCCGAAGTGGGAATCGATTGCGGAACCGGTCCAGAAGGTATCCGGCGCCCGTTGAAGGAGCAGGATGATTTCAAGCGTCTCCATCGAGTCGACGTATCGGCTGATGAACTCCATCACCGACTGCTGAAGGCTCACCAATGCCCCTCGAACATATTGATGTCCAGACTCTTCAATCTCGCGCTCGCGAGGATGATACATTGATATGCAATGAAAGACGCGTCATTGGCCAACGGCGAGCGTTGTCCAACCTGTCATGGTCCGCTGGCGGGCGGCTCATGCCCGTCCTGCACGGCCGTGCCCGGGGTCCAGGTCATCCGCAGGGAAATCGTGCTGCTGATCGCCATTGCCGTTGCCGCGGTCCCCACGTACATGGTGACGCGGAGAGCTGCGGACCTGAATCGCCAGAGGAATACCCACATTGCCGCGTACTGGTATCGGCAGGGAGAGCGGCAACTGAAGGAAGGAAAACCGGAGGAAGCCATCGCCTCGCTGCGGGAGGCGACGACCAACGACCACGATAACCGAGGATTCGCCTTTGCCTTGGCGCGGGCTCTCGGTGCGACGAACCGCGACGACGAGGCGAAGCTGGCGTTGCTGCGGCTTCGCGAGTCGGCACCTGAGAGTCCGCAGATCAATCTGCAACTGGCGAGGCTTTCGGCCCGCAATCATGACCTCCCCGAGGCTCTTCGTTACTACCACCACGCGCTCTATGGACTCTGGACGGGAGAGAACGTCGATGAACAGAGACGGCAGGTTCGGCTCGAGCTCATCCGCCTGCTCCTCGATTCCAAACAACGCAGCAGAGCGCTCGCCGAGGTGATGGTTCTCGGCACCGACGCTCCTCGAACCGCCGAGGTGCAACTTCAACTGGGTCAGCTTTTCGTAGAAGCCGGCGATCCTTCGAACGCACTGCAGCATTTCGCCCAGGCGGTGCAGATGGATACACGAAACGTCGCCGCTCTTTCGGGAGCCGGCGAAACCGCCTTCGAACTCGGTGACTACAACACCGCGCAGGGTTACCTCAGCCGGGCGACGGCACTTGACAGAAACGCCGCGCGCGCGGCCCAACTTCTGGAGACCACGCAGCTCATTCAATCGAGCGATCCTCTGGCCGCTCATCTCTCGCGAGGCGAACAGGTCCGCCGCTTGCGGGCGGCGCTCGATCAATCCGCAACCCGCCTGCAATGCGTCGGCAACACTCCGATCGGCCCGGTGAAAAGCCCTCTCCAGTCGGAGATCGATGCGCTGCTGCCGAAGATCACGCCGGAGAATCTCCGCGAGGAGCCCGAGTTACTCGCCTCCGGCGCGGAGCTGGTCTTCAAAATCGAAGAGACGACAAGCCAGACCTGCGGAAAACCGGTGGGCCTTGATGAAGCGCTTCTACTCGCCGGCCGGAAACATGGAGCGGGCGAACGATGAGACCGGGCAAGTTCCTATCCGTCGAAACGTTTCGTCTCCGCGAGAATCAGATCTTTCTCGCGCTCACGGTTCTCATCGGAATCTTCGGCGGTCTCTCCGCGGTGCTCTTTACACTGGCCATCGAGGGAACGAAACACGTCCTGTTCGGCTCCGCTCCGTCGGCGCTCCGCCTGGTGGCCATACCTACCCTCGTCAGTCTGGTCACCGGATTTCTTCTGGCGAAGTTTTTCCCCGAAGCCAGAGGGAGCGGTTTGCCGCAGGTGGAAGCCGCGTATCACCTGGAGAACGGCGTGATCCCCGGTCGGGTGATCTTCGGGAAGTTCTTCACCGGCGCGTTGTGCGTCGGATCGGGCCATTCCATGGGGCGCGAAGGTCCGTCCGTGCAGATCGGCGCCGGCATCGCCTCGCTCTTCGGGCGATGGCTGAAGCTGTCGCCGGAGCGCGTGCGAAGCCTCATCCCGATCGGCGCCGCCGCGGCACTCTCGGCGGCGTTCAACACGCCCGTTGCGGCGGTGCTGTTCGCTCTCGAAGAGGTCATGGGAGACATGAACGCCGCCTTGATCGGATCGACGGTCGTTGCCTCGGTCACCGCAGTCATCATCGAGCGATCGATTCTGGGCGAGGAGACGCTGTTCCGAGTTCCGGCCTATCACCTTGCGCATCCGGCTGAGCTGATCGGGTATGCAGTTCTCGGCATCGTCGGCGGAATTGTGTCGCTGCTGTTCACGCAGGGCTTGCTGCGTACTCGTGGACTCTTTCGACGTCTGCCGGCGTGGACGCGAATCATTCAACCGGCCATGGGAGGACTGGCGATCGGCATCATGCTGCTCTTCGTGCCTCAGGTGATGGGAGTCGGCTATCAGTACGTCGATCAGGCGCTCGACGGCGCATTGGCCTTGCGCATGCTGCTTCTTTTCTGCGGGGCGAAACTCGTGGCCACCATCATTTCCTACTCGTCCGGAAATGCCGGCGGCATTTTTGCTCCGAGCCTCTTCCTCGGTGCCATGGCTGGCGGGGCTGTCGGGATCGGAATGCACGCGATCGCGCCGTTTCCCACCGGCGACCCCGGAGCCTACGCACTCGTCGGCATGGGAGCCCTTTTCGCCGGGATCATCCGCGCGCCGATGACGTCGGTCTTCATGATTTTCGAGCTCACGCAGGACTACCAGATTCTCGTTCCGCTGATGGTGGCCAACCTGCTCGCCTATGCCATCGCCACGCGGTTTCAGCCGAAGCCGATCTATCACGCGCTACTCGAGCAGGATGGTATCCACCTGCCCGGACCTGCCAGTCGGTTCGCCGCCGGCGCGTCTCGCGCGGGCGACATCATGACCCCTGCCCGCTTCTTCCTTTCCGAAGACTCCTCGGTGCGCGAAGCCGCTCAAGCCATCGGCGAACAGTCATGGGAAACCTTTCTCGTCGGCAGCAGGAAGAAGATCGCCGGTCTCGTCACAAGACACGATATCGACGAAGCCATTCGGGTTGGACGGGCGGATGCTTCCATCAAGTCTCTCCTGGTCGCCGAGTGGGCTCACGTTCATGCCGATCATTCCCTCGATCTTGCGCTCCAGCGTTTCCGGCAAACTCCCGGACTGCTTCCAGTACTTAGCCGCGGGGAAGCGACACGCGTGGAGGGAGTGATCACGCTGGAAACGATCATCGAGTTCGTCCGGCGAACCCCGCAGGACTGATCCAATTGTCACCAGTGAGAGACTGATGCCATGCGCATGGCACGCCCGGCTGGCATTTCAGCCATGAGCTTCTTCTTCCTGTTCGGCATGACGATGAGCGGCCTTGCAGCCATCTCGCTCGCTTCGCCCGGAGGAGTGCTGGAAGCGATGTGGCAAATCAACCCGAAAGGACGCGAGGGGCTCGGCGCGATGGGACTGCCTGCTGTTGCCCTGATGGCAACCGTATCGCTCGCCTGCGCCGGAGCGGCCGCCGGACTCTGGTTGGGCCGGCTGTGGGGCTGGTGGCTGGCCGTGACAATCCTCGCGATCAACGCCACCGCCGATCTGCTCAACGGCATTTTCGGCAACGACCCGCGCACGCTAATCGGCCTCCCCGTCGCGGGGGCGATGCTTTACTACCTCCGGACGGCGCGTGTGCGAGCATTCTTCGCTGCCGATCGTCGTTGACGAGTCTTCGCCCGTTCCCCGGCATTCTCATCGAACAACATCGGTGCCGGCGCATCAGCCTCGCCCATCATTTCCACGATACCCTTGAGAATGCGCGACAGCGTCCCGGCATCAGATGCGGACAAGTGCCAGAGCGCGTCCGCGAGCTTCTGCTGTGCCACGGTCGTCGGGGTCTTCTGTTGGAGCATCTTGCCGCGCGCGGTGAGGGAGAGCTCCACTCTGCGCGTATCCACGGTTGAGCGCGCGCGTTGGACCAGACCGCGGTCGACCAGCCTTCCGGCGACCACGGACACCGTGCTCTGATCGGTCCGCGTTCGTTCCGCAAGCTCCCTGACCCCCATCGGCTCACCAACGGCACCGAGCGTGGCCAGGACGAAGAGCTGCGCACCGGTGAGATCGAGATCGGCGGCGGCGCGATGTGAGCTGCGCAACGCATGCACGATCCTCCGGAACGCATCCATCGATTCCGTGACGGTTTCTCTGTTCCTTCTTGCTCCCATCAGTTCTATCGTCGCACATCGACCGGATCCTTAAATGTTCCGATGTTCGATCGCGCAACTTCCGGATGCGCTGCTGGATAGCGATGCGTTCATCTTGCATTCTATCGGATGGTTTGATATCCATCGAATCGTCGAATGGTGTAGGCGCGCTGATACGGACCGGCCCTGCGGGCCGATCGATTGCGAACTCAGGCACGGAGGAGTTCGTGTGCAAGTGTCCATGCCAATTGGCAGTAATTGATATCAAATGATCGTTGCATGTTCTAGCGCCTGCAGCGTCGAAGATGGCAAGATCAAGCACTCGGAGTGCGCGATCAGTTTTGCGCTCATTCACCAGCTCTCGATCTTCCTCGCTCATGCAAGCCGGATGATGTCGCGGCTGCTCTCCCCGATGCCGCAGGAGGCAATGCAACTATGAGGGTCCTCATCTCTGGCGCCGGGATTGCCGGTCCCTGCCTCGCCTACTGGCTCCAGCGTCACGGCTTCGAGCCAACGATCGTCGAACGCGCTCCTCGCCTGCGAACAGGCGGATACATCGTCGACTTCTGGGGTGCCGGCTTCGAAGTCGCCGCTCGCATGGGGCTCGTGCCGCAGATTCTAGAGAAGGGCTACCACGTCAAAGAGGTCCGGCAGGTCGACAGGCGGGGCAAGCGCATCAGCGGCTTCGCAGTAAGCGTGTTTGACCGCATCGCTGCCGGGAGGTTCACGAGCCTGCCTCGTGGCGAGCTCGCCGCATTGATCCATGAGGCATCAGGCGACCGAGTCGAAACCATATTTGACGACAGCATCACTGCAGTAGACGAGGTCGGAGACGAAGTCACCGTTTCCTTCGGGCGAGCTCCTTCGCGCGTCTTCGACCTGGTAATCGGAGCTGACGGCCTGCATTCGCAAGTGCGGCGGCTCGTGTTTGGCGAGGACGTTTGTTTCGAACGGTACCTCGGACTGAAGGTCGCCGCCTTCACGGCCGCCGGATACCGCCCCAGAGACGAGATTGCATTCATGATGCACACCGAGCTGGGACAGCAGGTCGGTCGCTTCACCATGCGTGGCGACCGCACAATGTTCATCTTTGTATTCGCCGACAGAAGTCCCGAGATCCCAGCCGATTTGAGTGAGCAGAAGGAACTCTTGCGCCGGAAGTTTTCGGGCAGTGGTTGGGAGTGCCCCAGCATCCTTCGCGCGCTCGACGCCACCGACAGCCTGTACATCGATCGTGTCAGTCAGATCCGTATGGATCGCTGGACACAAGGAAGGGTGGCACTCGTCGGCGACGCTGCGTTCTGTGTGTCGCTGCTCGGCGGTCAGGGTTCCGCGCTCGCAATGGTGGCCGCGTACATCCTCGCCGGTGAGCTAAAACGGGCAAATGGGCGCCACGAAGAGGCGTTTGCGCGCTATCAGGAGCGGCTCGCCACGTTCATCGCCCGCAAGCAGAAAGCGGCGGTTCGGTTAGCGCCGTTCTTTGCTCCCCGCTCCCACTTCGGAATGTTCATGCGAAACCAGGTCATGAAGCTCATGGCGATCCCGTTCATTGCAGATCTCGCGGTCGGTCGTGACTTCCGAGATGAGGTCGAGCTTCCGGAGTACTGATTGCACTGATTCGATCGTCGCGCATCGAACGCATCATCCGGGGTCCGGGCCGGGTGTGGCCATCTAGGCCGATGAGAGCGCGCAAGAGTCGGGCTCAGATCCTCTCATATCGTTTGATCCAGCGACATTCGAAATGGTCTAGGCGCGCTGAATGGATCAGCCCCGGCGGACCAGGCGATTGCGAACTCAAGCACTCGACCCTAGCGGTAAGCGGACTACGAACCGTGCTCCTTTGCCTGGACCTTGGTAC
>JBAVBF010000403.1:0-1505 GCA_049586115.1 Thermoanaerobaculia bacterium
TGATAGGCCCACGCGCGCGCCGCCTGGATGTTGGCCGCGTACGACGCGCGGCTGATCGTGAGCGCAGAGTAATCGCGCCATTTGTCGGGATAGCCGATGCGGCGCTGGAACGCGTTGAGCTTCGTGAGCGCGGCCGCTTTCGTCTCCGGACCCATCCACGAAAGCGTCGGGATGTCTTCGCGCAACGCGGCCACGAGGTTGTCGATGAGCGAGCTCATTTTCGCCTTCGCTTCCGGCGTGAAATTGCGGCGAACGTACTCCTGCCCGAGCAGCTGGCCGATGCTGGCGTCGGCAGAACGCACGCAGCGCTTCCAACGCTCCTGCTGCTCCTTCGTCCCCGACAGCGTCTTTCCGCCGAAGTTGAAGTCTTCCGTGACGAAAGGACTCGACAGCGTGTTCGCCGCACCGTCGACGACCTGCCAGCGCAGCAACGCCTTCCAGTCTTCGAGCGGGACGTCGTTGAGCAACTGGCTGACCGTCTGGATGTACTTCGGCTGCGAGACATTCAGCGTCGTCGCCGTAACGCCGAGGTTCTGGAGGTAGGTGGGCCAGTCGACCGCGGGCGCCATCGAGGCCAGCTCGGTCACCGCGGTCGGGTGATACGTATTCTCGGGAACGCGCTGCTCGACGCGGGTGAGCTGCGAGGCGGCCAGCTTCGTCTCCAGATCGAGGATGCGCTTCGCGTCGGAGCTGGCCTGATCGGCGCCTTCGCCCGACAACACCAGCATCTTCGTGACGTGATCGACGTACTGCGTGCGGATGGTCTTGAAACGATCGTCATCGCGGAGGTAGTAGTCGCGGTCGGGCAATCCGAGCGAGCCGGTGCCGAGCGAGGCGATGATCATCTTGCTGTTCTTCTGATCGTTCGTGCCGCCGACGCGGAACAGCGGCGCGAAGCCGGCCGTGTGCAGATGATTCAGCTCCGTGATGAGCGAGGCGCGGTCGCTGATGCCGTTGATACGGTCGAGCTCCGGCTGGATCGGCGTGACGCCGGCGGCCTCGATGGCCGGCTCGTTCATGCAGGCTGCGTAAAAATCGCCGACCTTCTGCTCCGCACTCCCCGGAGCAGCGTTGGTCATGGCCGCATCTTCCTCCAGGATTTTGTGGAGCACTTCACGGTTGCGCTCGGCCAGCTCTTCGAAACGGCCGTAGCGCGAGTACTGCGCCGGCAGCGGATGCGTGTCCCGCCACTTGCCGACGGCGAACCGGTAAAAGTCGTCGCAGGCTTTGACGTTCGTGTCCATGGCCGAGAGGTCGAAACCATGCGGCGCAAAAAACGCGGGCGCAGGCGCAGTTGCGGCGGTCGATTGAGCGGAATGTGACGATCCGCATCCGCTGATGAATGCGGTCAGGACGATGACCGCGGCGATGAAAGTACGGCGCATATTCGTTCCTCCAAAAGGACTCCAAAATTTCGGCGAGAGATCGTAGTCAACGACACGGCGAGCGTTACGTGAACGAATGGTGCCAAGGTTGGGGAAGCTGTCATCCTGAGCCGCCGGAGC
>JBAVBF010000404.1:0-4216 GCA_049586115.1 Thermoanaerobaculia bacterium
GGGGTCCTTCGACCGTCCTTCGGCGGCTCAGGATGACAGTGGCAACTGCTTCGCTTTAGACTGCACCCTATGAAACGACTCCTGCTCGCATCGCTCCTGCTCGTTGCGTCCGCGGCTCAGGCGAAAGAAGTCCTGCCGTGGATCGAGAACGACTACACGAAGGCGATCGCCCGCGCGAAATCGGCAGACCTACCGGTCTTCGTCGAAGCGTGGGCGCCCTGGTGACACACCTGCCGCTCGATGAGGGCTTATGTCTTCACGGACAAATCCCTCGAGCGGTACGCCGGACAGTTTGTCTGGCTCTCGATCGACACTGAGGACGCCAGGAACACCGCATTCCTGAAAGCGCATCCGATCAGCGTCTGGCCCACGCTCCTCGTCCTCGATCCCAAAGACAAAGTCGTTCTCCGCTACGCCGGCGGCGGCACCGTTCCGCAGATTCGCAAACTGCTCGACGACGGGCAGCACGCCTTCCGCGGATCGCATTCGAAGGCCGACACGCTGCTGGTCCGCGCCGACGCGCTGGCCGGACAAGGGAAGCAGGCCGAGGCTGCGAAAGCGTTCGATGAAGCAATCGCTGCGGCGCCGAAAGGATGGCCGCAGCTCGGACGCGCATCCGAATCGCTCGTTTTCGCGCTGCTGCAAAGCCGAAATCCGCAGCTCTGTGCCGAGCGCGCCCTCGCACTTTATCCGCGCGTTCGCGGAACAGGATCCGCGGTCAATGTCGCCGCGACCGGTCTCTCCTGCGCCACCGATCTCGATGCGAAATCGTGGAACCGTTCCGAGCTGACTTCGGGGCTGGAGAAAGCGACGCGCGAAACGCTCGCCGCGGCCGGCAGGATCAGGATGTCCGCCGACGACCGTTCCGGACTCTACGAATCGCTGGTCGACGCGCGCGACCAGGCCAAGGACGAAGCCTCGGCGCGCAAACTCCGCGAGGAGTGGGCGGCGTTCCTCGAGGGCGAAGCAGCGAAAGCGAAGACGCCCGATCAACGCGCCGTCTACGATTCGCATCGCCTCGAGGTCTACCTCGGACTCAAGCAGCCGGAGAAGGCAATCGCGATGCTCGAGCAGTCCGAGCGCGATCTGCCGAAGGACTACAACCCGCCCGCGCGCCTCATCTCCGCCTACCGCGCCGCGGGACGTTTCGACGATTCCCTCGCCGCATCCGACCGCGCGCTGAAGCTCGCCTACGGCCCGCGCAAGATCGGCATCTACCGCAGCCGCGCCGCGACGTACCTCGCCAAAGGCGACAAAGCATCCGCGCGCAAAACGATCGAAGACGCAATCCACTATGCCGAGTCGTTACCCACCGAACAGGTCAGCGAAGGCATGATCGCGTCGATGAAGAAGCAGCTGGACACGATGTGAGTCGAAGGGTGAAGAGTGAAGAGTGAAGAGTGAAGAGTGAAGAGTAAAAAAGGCAATCACGCCTCGCTCTTCACCCGGTCTAACTTTCACTCTTCACACTTCACTCTTTCAATGTCGTACCGCGTGTACTCTCGGCGGGGCGATTGCGGTGACGACCGCGGCGTTGCTGTCGATGAATGTGAGAGGGTTACAGGCCGAGGTCAGGCGAACCCAGTAACTGGCGGTGACGTTGACGGTGCCGGTGGTGAACGTGTCGGAGTCGGTCCCTACTTTCGTTGAGAGATCGCCCTTCGCGCCCTTGTACCACTGGTAATGAATGGTGGTACCCGTAACTGTTGCGACCACCTTCAGCATCGCGGCGGTTCCGATGGGAGCAGAAACGCTCGCTGGCTGCGTCGTGATCGTCGCGGCCGGGCAGTTCGCGGAAACCGTCACGAGAGCCGTCGTGCTGTTGTTGCCCGTCGGATTGCAACTATTCGAGACGCGCACCCAATACGACGTATTCACTGTCGGCGACACGGTGACCGAGGCGTTGGTAGCGCCGGCGATCGGGCTGCCGGTGTTGCCCGACGTGCCGATGTACCACTGATAGGAGATGGGTGCGGTGCCGGCTGCGACGACGGTGAGCGTCGCCGATGCGCCCGGCGCGATCGTCGTGAACGCCGGATGCGTAGTGATCGACGACGGCGTGCAGGGCGCATTCACGAAGACGGTCACGCTTCCGTCCTGCGAGCCGCACGGCGCGGTGACGCGAACCCAGTACGTGGTGCTCGTGGTCGGAGAGACGAGAGTGCTGCTGGTGGTCGCGATCGGGTTCGAAAAATCGCCGACGCTTCCTCGGTACCACTGGAACGTGAACGGACCGCTGCCGCTGGTAGTCACGGAAATCGTGGACGACTGTCCGACATTGATCGTCGGCGGCTGCGCGCCGACGCCACCCGCCGCGATCGGCGTGCAGGCCACGGTGACAGGGACGGCCGGACTGTTGGTCGTTCCGCACTGGCCGGTGACTTTCACCCAATAGCTGGTGGTCACCGTCGGACTGACGATCGTCGAGGAGCTCGTCGCGCCGGCAATCGGATTCGATGTGTCTCCCGATGTCGCGCCGATGTACCACTGATAGCTAAACGGTCCGCTGCCGGTAGGTGAGGCGGAGAGAGTGCTCGTTTGGCCGGAGGAAATCGAAGACGGCGCGGCATTCGGCGTTGGAACGGACGGCGGCGCGCAGGTCACCGTGACGATCGCGGTGCGGCTGTCCGCAGGTGGTGCGCACTGGCCTGTCACACGAACCCAATAATTCGTGGTCGTGCTCGGGGAAACCGTCAACTGCGTGCTAGTGCTGGGCGCCGTCGTTGTCGTGGTGCCGGCGTTGCCGACATACCACTGATACGTGAGGCCTGTTCCGGTTGCGGCAACCGTTAGCGTGGTCTGTTGGCCCGCGGTGATTGTCGCGTTGGCGGGCTGCGTTCCGATCGACGGCGGTATGCAACTGCCGTAGACCGCATTGTTCGCCTCCAAATCCCATGCTTGCAACGTGAATCCGAAACCTTGATTGATTGACGTCTCCATGATGGCCGATGATGAGGACGGCGTCCCCGCATCGGAGTGACGAAACCCTATCGCATGACCCATTTCGTGAGTGACCAACGCTGGGAACAACGCGGCGGTGACGCCAGGGCGAATCATGATGTCGGCATCGCTGATGCTGACGAACATCACACCTTGGTACATGTGCTGGTTGTTTCCGCCGCCAGCCAAGCAAGCCAACGTTCCATCGCAAAAGCCGCTATCCGGTCCCGAGTAGCCGAGGTAGACAACGTTGTGGCCGTCGTCAGGATCGGGACCGGCGGAGGCGAACGTCCCCGAATACGAGAGCACGACGTTCGCACCGGGATCATTAGTCCACGCCACTGCGGCGTTTGCGATACCACCTGGCCCATCCACGCCAGCCAGACTGCCCGTTGACACAAACGACAGACCAGCGCCTGATTCGCCATGCTCCACTCGGACCGGAAAGCAGCCTGCGCCGCATGCGGTCAATACGTACGACGAGGCAGCAGCCGTTGCGATCGGACGCAGCGCCGTTGCCGTCGTAATACGCTTTGTCTCGTACGTGCCGGTGGGGGAACCGCCTTGACCTCGCTCACGAACAAATTGCGTGAACGCGTCAGCGAGACGCGATGGATCGTCGCTCAGCTCTGAGACGTCGCGAGTAAACACTGCTTGCCCTCGCTCATCCTGCGTCAACGCGAACTTCCCCATCGCCATCGAGGTCGTGAAATAGGTTCCGTCGCTGCGCCTACGAAGAAACAGGAGAGCACGTTCACCGGGCGCGTAAACTGCCGAATCAGAGATGAACGTAACGTGACCTGTCGTGACACCGCCGACTTCTGAGAGAGTAATCACATCGGCGACGTATCCCTTGAGCGTCTCTTCGATCGCAAGGTGGTAGTCGGTGACAACATAGCCGTCAGACCTCAAATGCGAGGAAGCGTCGCGGACGGTGGCGATGACCACTGCCTGCGACCGATCAACGAGATCGCGATCCGACGTCGCTTGAAAGACGGTTGCCGATGCCGACGGCGCAGCCGCGAGGAACGAAACAATCAATAACCGAACGAGGATTCGCATCGAAGGGGGTCTCTTCTCTCCGTGAGGGTTCCGGGATTGTACGGCCTGAGGCTCGAATAATTGTGTCGCAGGTCACGCCAACGTTACACGGCGGCGGCGGATTCTCGCGGCGATGCTGCCGACGAGGAGGAGGGCCAGGGTCGAGAGGGAGATGGCGCGGCCGCGCACGAAGCTCATGGGCAGGAAGGTCAGGCGGATGCGGTGGCCGCCGGAC
>JBAVBF010000405.1:0-11492 GCA_049586115.1 Thermoanaerobaculia bacterium
TTAGCTCCTCCAGCCTCATCACAACATGCGTTCCTCCGGGGCTCGCTACCCTCGGGGGCAGGCGAGCGACGGTTTGCGACGGACGCTCTTTCGGACGTTACACCAGGATTCCTCCCGAGTTGCGCAGACAGCGCGAGCGGCGTCCTATTACCGATTAGAAAGGAGAAGCATCATGGTCAAACAGGCAGTAACCAATGAAACCGCCGCGAGCGCGGCACAGGAAACGGCCGTGACGCCGGAATCGGTCGTAGAGAGCGTCCGCGCACTTCGAGCGCTGATCCCGAACTACATCCAGTTGCCGACGCCGACCGTGCGAACTCTGGTGTCCGTCTCGAGCCTCAACCCCGACTTCACGCAGGCCGCGATTCACGCCGTCAGCGCGTCAGAAACGGTTCAGGCGACCGTCGGACAGACCGCCGAGGAACTGCAGGCTGCCGTCGAAACCACCGCCCGCTGGACGATGGTCCGCGACGAACTGAAGGCGACGCTCGATGGCGTCAGCTCGGCAGTCCTCACCATGAAACACCGCCTCGGCCAATCGATCCTGCTGACGTACACGGTCAGCAAGAAACTGGTGAAGGTGCCGCAGCATGCCGACCTGCTCCCGCACGTCGCCCTGATGCGGAAGACCAACCGCCTCGGCCGCCCCCGCAAAGCGCAGACGCCGGCGCCAGCTCCGACGCCCGCACCGCACGTATGAAGTAAACCCGTTTCACGCCGGGTGCGCCTCCGTGGCGCACCCGGCATCTGGAGGATTCAATGACGAAACAGAAGGTCGACGTGGACGGCATCCTCACCACCCTCGCCGCCGTCCGGAAACAAGTCCCGCACCTCGCCAACACCCCCCCGCGCGACGCCGCCACCCCCCCAACGCTCCTCGGCACCACCGAGGAAGCAATGGAGATCTTCGAACTGGAGACGCTGGCCGACGCCCTCGAATCTTTCGCCGGCGAGATCACGGACTCGATCGAAACCGCCCAGCAGGAAGCCATGGCCGGCGCCCTGGAGATCTACTACGCCGCCGCGGAGCTCGCGAAGGACCCCGAGCACGCCCACCTGATCCCCTACGTCGAACAGATGCGCGCCGTCTACCGCCGCGATTTCGGGAGTGACATTCCTGAGAGGTGATGTCGGCTCGTCGCTGATGCGAAGGAAGCCGTTGTATATTGCGGTCGTGACTCGGGTCATAGAAAGGACGCGACGGCACGCTACCTTTTGGCTTAGCCTCCAACAGCCGCTGCTCCAATGGTTCAGACGGCGCGTGCCGCTCGCGATAACGTCCGTGGGCCTCGTTTTAGCCCTTTGGGCCATCGTGGAAATACCGATACTTATCGTCGCTTACCGGAACATTCGCGTTCCGGGTAAGGAGCGACTGGACGCTGAATCAGCGATCCGCACGTCACTTCTTCAGTTCATGGGAGGCGCGGTCCTGATCGCTGGTCTTTACTTCACAGCGCAAGGCTTTCGTCTGACGCGCGAAGGGCATATCACCGGTCGTTATGCCACGGCAGTAGATCAGATGGGTAGCGAGAACGGGGACGTTCGTATCGGAGGAATTTATAGTCTTGAACGAATAATGCGCGATTCGCCTCCCGACCGCGAAATGATTGTTGAGGTGTTAACGTCGTTCATCCGAGAACATACGCGGGCAGATCGCCGGACCGCGAGCCGAGAGCGAATTGGAGCTGACGTTCAAGCTGCGTTGACGGTTCTCGCGCGTCGCCCAGGCGGGCACACGTTAGACTCCCGCCCTTTGGATTTCTACCACAGCGGCTTGAACGACGCGAATTTCCGCCAAGGTGATTTCACTGGCGCTTGGTTCTACTACTCGCAACTCGATTCAGCTCTCTTTTCCGATTCGACCTTAGATGGGGCGGGACTATCGTTCTGCCATGGTAAGCAGGCGGCGTTTAGTCACAGTAGCGCCAAGGGTGCAAACTTTGTTCATTCGGAATTCACACATGGTTGGTTTATAGCGGCAGACCTAAGGGAAACCGATTTTTATGGCTGCAACCTTACCGGCTCTGACTTCGGCCGCAGGTACGGCGATGCGACGGGACCTACCTTGCCGCCGGCCCTACTAACGAACGCCCGCTTCACGAACGCGGTTCTGACTAATACGAATCTTCGCGGCGTCGATCTGCGGACCGTCTCGGGATTGACGCCTGCCCAACTTGAGACAGCGATCACAGACAACAACACTCTTCCACCTCTAAAGTGGCGCGGAGAGGATGACGACAAATCGGACCTAGCCTAAGTCAGGCTTTACTGACGCCTCCCTCTACAACACATTTTGAGAGTGATTCCGCGTAGCCTATTCACCAGTCTTTTAGAGTTCGCCAGTCAGAACCTTTGGCACGTCGCGCATCCAGATCGGGAAAATCTGGACGGCGAACGACCAAGTCGTTAAAAGGATGAACGGCACGAGGAGAAGAAACACCAAAATGGCAAATAGGCGGTTGGTGTGACGTTGTATGAACTGAAACAGAGCTACGAGTAATTGAAGCAATATGCCGGCACCACCGAGACCGATGGACGTTGCGAGTAGCGCAGCCACGACTTCGGCCGTCGAAATTCGCGGTAGAGTTCTATTCAGCGTCAGTAAACTCAGGCCTGTGATGGATGCAATCGACCCTGCGATGTGTATGTAATCGATCGGTGATCTTCGCGCAGGCACAAGCGGCGGTGGCACTTCTGGTACGGATGTCATGGACTATTGTCGCTTCGCTTTGTAAACAAAATAGCATGTCTGCAAGCTCTGGAACAGACGGGCCGAGCGTGCGCGCCGGCAGCGGCTAGAAGCAACGACCGAAGGGATGACTTCACCCGTCATTCGAGCCGCGAGCCTCAATCTTTCCGCGATTTAGGCTCTATCCGAGGGCCTCGATCGAAGACTTTGATGAGCTTTGTGGGAGGGCAGTCGAGCGCGTCGGCGAGGCGAAGGAGCATTCCGAGCGACGGCGTGGTCAGACCTCGCTCAAGGTTGCTTATGATCGGCGTGCTGGAACGCGCTCGCTCGGCGAGTTGAGTTTGGGTGAGTTTTCGCTCGATACGTAGCTCGCGGAGATGTGCTCCGAATATCTCGCCCTCGGGTGTCGCGTTCGTCTGGATATTCATGCGATCAACGGTTGACAAATTGCAATCGGAGACTTAATGTATATGTAATATTCGACCGAGAGCTATTCATGCCGACTTCTGACAACATCAACCGCATCCGCGCCATCTTCCTACATCCGGAGCCTCGCGTCACGGTCGCCGAGGCCGCGCAGATGCTCGGATGGTCGTCAGGGCGGATGAACGAGGCGATGCGCGACGGCGAGATCGAGGTCGCCGGGACGCGCCGGGGCTCGTGCGTCGAGGTAGCGGAACTGGTGGAAATGGCGCTGTCGCTCTGGTCGATGACGGACATCGAGCGTGCGTTGCGATCGAGCGCGCGGAAGATCCTGCCGCCGGACCTCCGGACGCGGACGCTTTGCACGCGGCTGCCGCAGTATCTGATCGACATGCTGCAGCATCTGGCGGCGGCGGAGCGGACATCGCTGGAGCTGTTCCTGTCGCGCGAGCTGCAGGACCTGGCCAGCGCGCGGCGGGAAACGCTCGCGCGCGAGCTGCCTGGATTCGCCGAGGCGTTCGACTGGCCGCGGCGAAACGAGACGCAGCCGAACTGCTGAATCGGAGACGAAGGAGAGGATCGATGCATGCCAAAACCGTCATCGCAAATCGAGAGCCGCAACCGCTTCTCCGGCGCGGAGCACGCAGCACGTGCGGACCGTCGCACATCGCATCGACCGCAACCGCCGCGGAACGGACAACGAACGCGCCGCGTCGTGAGCACCGGAAGAAGGACATCCGCACGCTCACCGTGTCCATGCTGCTGCGGCAGCGATCGTCGAGACAAAGCGGACACGATCGCGTTCCGTTTCTACGCGTGAGCGGCCGCTGGCTGGAGCAGTGCGGCTTCGCGATCGGCGCGCGATACTTCGTCACGGTGGCGCAAGGTAAGCTGATGCTGACGCTCGCTGAGCCTGAGGAATTGGACGAACCGATGGCGGAGTGACTCCGCGGCAGATCCGAACTCGGTCACACTGACGATCGAAGGTGTGGCCCCATTCCCCCTCTCCCGGCGGTGCAGAAAAAGCGAAGGCCAGATCCTTCTTACACTCCCGCAGATGTTGCTTCTACGACCTCGGGCCTACATTTGATTACGACATGGTCAGGCATCTCGATCGGCTGGCGGCGCGACTTTCTCCGAGGAACCGACATTCCCGAGAAATCCTGCAAGTGCCTCAAGTGCGTAGACCACCGCGTCGGGGGATAGACCGTCTAGACGCTGATGCGCGAAAGCATTTCGGGCTTCCACGGTCGAGGTGAGGCTGTCGAAAGCGCCCATCGCCGAGGCGGTCACAACGCCGGACGCGATTGCGCGTCTCAGCATCCGGATTTTCTCGCCATACGTCAGTCTCTGCGGATTCTTCCCGACTGGCAATGCGATCTCCGCAGCGAGCTTGGCAAAGTCGCCGCCCTCCAGCACAGCTGCCAGCATTCTGTCCAACTCCCGCTCAACCTGACCGTAAATGCGGCTAATGCTACCGGCGAAAAGTTCAGGTCGGCCAGAGGCCAACATGGCAGCGAGCGACTCACTGTCGTCATGCGTGGCACTTGGCAAACTTCTCAGTGCTCGCTTACCGCGGTCTACCAGGCTACCCTGCATCCCGGTTTGGTAACGTTGGCCAACGCGGCCGTGCCAGAAGTCTTCAAGAATTCTACGGCGCTCAATCATGCTCGAATGATCGTTGATGCTACGTCTAAACCCTTGATATGCCATCAACGAGCGTCTTTCCGCGGGGGGAAGCATCCAATCCGGATCCCGAACGGCCGTTTTGCGCTTCCGTTCAAAATCAACCAGGAATTCGCGCACGCGATCAAGCTCGCTATCGGCTCGTGCGCGAACAAACCAGTAATAGACCAGCAGTGGTCCTTCGCTCGATAGGAGCGGATCTTTCGGTATAAAAACCCGCAGAAGACGATCGAGTGTAGCCTCGACACGCGAAGCGGCCGCCTCAAAATCAGCATTCTGCGTCTGACGACCCTCTTCCACGAACCTATCTAGATGTATCTTCTTCGTGTCGACGAACGTGCCGCGGAACTCGACAAGAAGAAACTTCGCTGCCGCGTTTCTATCCTGGCCTCTTTGGGTTTTGAATCTGATTCGATTCTCGAAAAACTCGTGACTAGCTAATCTCCTAAATAGCTGCGGCACAAGGCCCGCCATTGCGTTCCTAATCTCTGCGCCGGTCAGCGGCCTGCTTCGGTTCAGTCGGACAAATAGCTCGTTTATCTTGCCGAAATCGTCCGTAATCACACTCATAACCGATAGGTTGAAGGTATCAAAGAGGCGCGCAACGGCCGGATAGTTTGTCTGAAGATCCTTGTAACCCAAACCACTCAGAGACAATGCTTGGTCGGGCATGAAGATGAAATCGTCACGTAGCGTGAGAAGACCATCGAAGAAGTCAAAAATGGCTTCTAGGCGCTGGCGACCGTCAATTATCGCGTACGGTAGACGTTTGGTATTGAGCGGCGTGTCAATATACGTGAAATCAGCAACGTACAACTTTGGGACATCGAAGCCGTTAAGGACCGAGTCGATCAAGTACGCCTTATCATCTCTACTCCAAAGATTACCGCGACGCTGATAGGTTGGGCTGACATCCAGCTTGTCACGCATTGCGTGCCACCAGCTGAGCGTCTTGGATTCGAATGGCCGAATTTGAAACATTCGTCAGACTCTATACTTGAAGTGACGCTTTATCTCACGTGACAGACCATCAAGGTCGGGGTAAACGACTGAGTCCACGAACCCGATCGCCAGAAGCGATTCCAGAAGCTGTGGAATGACTGCGGCAGCGATCTCCAGACGGTGAAGCGACTCTGTCGGAAAGGCCTGTTGCTCATAGATCGCCTCCATAGCCGTCGTGTTCTTACCGAATATTGTGAAGACGCCGCGCTGAGCTACGATCCGGCGACTGTTGTGAGCGCCGTACATCGCCACAGGGTACAAGTTCATCATGTCAAACGAGCCGCCAGTGGCATAGCCCTTGAGTTGATCGCGCGTCGTAGACAACACTTCGCCAGTGTAGGAGATATGGGATAAGGCGGCCTTATTCCATTCGACGGGCTGCATGACCCAAACGGCCGCGGGAAAGTCGTATTCGTTCGGGTTTGCGGCGGAGCGATGCGCGGAGGTCAAAGCGAAAAAGAGGCCCACGTAAGGGTTCTCAGACCAATCGAGCAGGCGGGTCGGCGCTCCGTAGTGCTGCATTAGAAACAGATAATCCCAGTCGTCGACGACGTGTCGCTCCAAATAGGGCAACGATCGCTCACGAAAGCGCGTAATGATATGGCCTTCGAGTTCGACAAGTTCCTGCACGGCAGTAATCGCTGGATGACGATAGAGGCTTGGGGTCAACTCATAGTTCACGCGGCCTGTGCCACGGAACCAGAGCTGGCCAGCCGCGACCGCACGAGCTTCCACCCACTCGGTAAACTCCCGAAGGCTGGCGATCGGAGTTGCCGGCACAGGCGGCATTCCAGCACTATACCCGAGATCACAGGACTCGTGGCGGCATTAACGAGTCGCTAGATTCTCAAGCAATGGCTATCGCGACACGTGCGCCGAGCCGACGACCGCTTCCGTCGCCGAAATCCCACGACCAGCTCGGCGAACAACCGGTTTAGGAGTGCGCCCTTCGTTGATCCCTATGTAAGGGGTTACATGAGCGCCACCCATCTCGATAACCAAGGCTGTTAAACGTGAGACCGCCGCTGGCATCGAGATACATATCGACAAGAAGATCATCGTCGTGGCCACGATCCAGTCACCGGCGGTCTGTACGGAAATGCGATCATTAGGGCGGAGTCCGAGCAGAAGTACGCAAATCGGGCGGCCTTTCGGCCGCCCGTTTCTGCTAATGCGATGAGATAGAACCTACTGCTCGTCGTCGAAGTCCGCCAGCGACAGCGCTTCCTCGGCGTCGTCGTCGGTTTCCGCGCGGAGGAGGTCTTCGAGGTTGGGCTGGACGGGGACGGGTTCGTCCTTCTCGAGGTAGACCTCGCGGTAGACGGGCATGCCGGTTCCGGCCGGGATGAGGCGGCCGACGATGACGTTTTCCTTGAGTCCGCGCAGGTGGTCGACTCGGCCGGCGATCGACGCCTCGGTGAGCACGCGCGTGGTCTCCTGGAATGAGGCGGCGGAGATGAAGCTGTCAGTTGACAGCGACGCCTTCGTGATGCCGAGGAGGAGTGGGGTGCCGTCGGCGGGTTCGCCGCCGCGGTTCATCACCTTCTCGTTTTCCTCCATGAAGCGGAAGCGATCGACCTGCTCGTCGACGAGGAAGTCCGTATCGCCGACGCGCGTCACGCGGACGGAACGGAGCATCTGGCGGCAGATCACTTCGATGTGCTTATCGTTGATGGCAACGGACTGCGAGCGGTAGACCTCCTGGATCTTGTCGACCAGGTAGCGCTGCAGTTCCTTGATGCCGAGGACCGCGAGGACGTCGTGCGGATCGATCGGACCGTCGATGAGCGGGTCGCCAGCGCGCACGCGCTCGCCTTCCTGCACGTTCACGTGCACGGAACGGGGGACGCTGTACTCGTGGCGGGTGCCTTCGTCGGTCTCGATGATGACGCGGCGCATGCCCTTGACGACCGGACCGTGATGCACCGTTCCCTCGACCTCGGAGATGACGGCCTTATCGCGCGGGTGACGGGCTTCGAAGAGCTCGACGACGCGCGGCAGACCGCCGGTGATGTCCTTCGTCTTGGTCGTGGCGCGCGGGATCTTGGCCAGGATGTCGCCCGGGTAGACCTCGTTGCCGTTCTGCACCATGACGTGGGCGCCGGTGGGAAGCAGGTAACGCTTCTCCTCGCCCTTCTTCGATTTGATGGTGATGGTCGGCGTACGCTTCTCGGCGGTGGCCGATTCGACGATGACCATCTGGGTGAGACCGGTGACGCGGTCGGTTTCTTCGCGGACGTTCTCGCCTTCGACGATGTCCTTGAACGTGACCTTGCCGCCAACCTCGGTGAGAATCGCCGAGGTGAACGGATCCCATTCGACGAGCGGCGTGCCGGCTTCGACGTGCTGTCCGTCGTGCACCTTCAACGTCGAGCCGTAAACGAGCGCGTAACGCTCCTTCTCGCGGCCAGTGGTGTCGAGGACGGCGGCTTCGCCCTTCTTCGGCTTCTTAATCGCAGCGTCGTCCATGATCAGCAGCTTGCCGTTACGGTTGATGACGACGAGATCGCCGTTCTTGTTCGTGACGGTGGCGACGTTGACGAACGAAATCTTGCCGGGGTTGGTTGCTTCGTGCTTCGACTGCTCGGAAACGCGTGAGGCCGTACCGCCGACGTGAAAGGTACGCATGGTGAGCTGCGTGCCCGGCTCGCCGATCGACTCGGCGGCGATGACGCCGACCGCTTCGCCGATCTCGACCATCTTGCCGCTGGCCAGGTTGCGGCCGTAGCAGCGGCGGCAGATGCCGCGGCGGGTTTCGCAGGTCAGACCCGAGCGGATCTTGACCTGTTCGATGCCGGCTTCCTGGATCGAGTTCGCGAGCTCGTCGGTGATCTCGTCGTTCTGCGAAACCAGGATCTCGCCGGTGAGCGGATCGTAAATGTCTTCCTGCGAGACGCGGCCGACGATGCGGTCGCGAAGCGGCTCGAGGATGTCGCCGCCTTCCATGATCGGAGTGACCACGATGCCGTCGAACGTCTGGCAATCCTGTTCGGTGACGATCACGTCCTGCGCGACGTCGACGAGACGGCGCGTGAGGTAGCCGGAGTCGGCGGTCTTGAGCGCGGTGTCGGCCAGACCCTTACGGGCGCCGTGCGTGGAGATGAAGTACTGCAGCACGGAGAGGCCTTCGCGGAAGTTTGCCGTGATGGGGGTCTCGATGACTTCGCCCGAGGGCTTGGACATCAGACCGCGCATACCGGCCAGCTGGCGGACCTGCTCCTTCGAACCGCGGGCGCCGGAGTCAGCCATCATGAAGATGGGGTTGAACTCGCCGCGATCCTGCTCGGTGCGAGCCATTTCGCTGAACATCTCGTCGGAGACGTTCTCGGTGGCGCGATGCCAGATGTCGATGATCTTGTTGTGGCGCTCGCCGTGGGTGATGGCGCCGTCGAGACGCTGGCGCTCGACTTCGAGCACGTTGCGGCGCGCGCCTTCGACGATCTCGCCCTTGCGCGACGGGATGACCATGTCGTCAACGCCGATCGAAACGCCGGCCTTCGTCGCGTAGAGGAAGCCGAGGTCTTTGAGGTCATCGAGCATGCGCACAGTCAGCGCGTTACCGAAGTTGACGAACGCGAAGTTCACCAGCTCCTGCAGGGCGCGCTTCTTCATCAGACCGTTGATGAACGGGATCTCGTCCGGCATATGCATCTTGAAGATGACGCGGCCGACGGTGGTCTCGACGATTTTCTTGTCGAGATCCTGAATCTCGGCGTGCATCAAATCCTGATCGTTGAAATGCTTGGTGAGGTCGATGAATTTGCCGGAAACGCGGACGCGGATCGCGGTGAGCAGCTCGACTTCTTTCGCCTGCAGCGCGATGACGACTTCGTCGAAGCTGCCGAAGACTTTGCCTTCGCCCTTGGCGCCGCGCTTTTCCTTGGTCAGGTAGTAGCAGCCCAGGACGAGATCCTGCGACGGGACGGCGAGCGGCTTGCCGTTGGCCGGCGAGAGGATGTTGTTCGAGGCAAGCATCAGCACCTGCGACTCGACCTGAGCTTTCGGCGACAGCGGGACGTGAACGGCCATCTGATCGCCGTCGAAGTCGGCGTTGAAGGCTGTGCAGACCAGCGGATGGATCTTGATGGCCTTGCCTTCGACGAGGAGCGGCTCGAAGGCCTGAATGCCGAGACGGTGAAGCGTCGGCGCGCGGTTCAGAAGAATCGGATGCTCTTTGATGACCTCTTCGAGCGCGTCCCACACTTCGATCGTCTGCAGCTCGACCATCTCTTTGGCGGCCTTGATCGTGCCGACCAGGCCTTTCTGCTCGAGACGGTTGTAGATGAACGGCTTGAACAGCTCGAGGGCCATCTTCTTCGGGAGGCCGCACTGGTGGAGCTTCAGTTCGGGACCGACGACGATGACGGAGCGGCCGGAGTAATCGACGCGCTTGCCGAGGAGGTTCTGGCGGAAGCGGCCCTGCTTGCCTTTGAGGGTGTCGGAGAGCGACTTGAGCGGACGGTTGTTCGAGCCCTTCAGCACGCGGCCGCGGCGGCCGTTGTCGAAGAGCGCGTCGACCGCTTCCTGCAGCATGCGCTTTTCGTTGCGCACGATGACGTCGGGCGCGCGGAGCTCGAGCAGCTTCTTGAGGCGGTTGTTGCGGTTGATGACGCGGCGATAGAGATCGTTCAGATCCGACGTCGCGAAACGGCCGCCGTCGAGAGGAACGAGCGGACGCAGCTCGGGCGGAATGACCGGGATGACGTCGAGGATCATCCAGTCGGGATGATGACCGGACTTGCGGAACGCATCGACGACCTTGAGCCGCTTGGCAGCTTTGAGCTTTTTGATCTGCGAGGTCTCGGTGCGCATCATGAGGCGCAGCTCGTCGCTGAGCTCTTCGATGTTGACGCGGCGGAGCAGTTCCTTGATCGCTTCGGCGCCCATCTTGGCGACGAACACATCGCCATGCGCGGTGCGCAGCTCGCGATACCGCTCCTCGGTGAGCAGCTCTTTCTCGTCGAGGACGGTGGCCAGGTCGCCCGGGTCGATCGTCACGTACGACTCGAAGTAGAGGATGCGCTCGAGGTCACGGAGCGAGATGTCGAGCAGATGTCCGATGCGCGACGGCAGGCCTTTGAAGAACCAGACGTGCGAAACGGGCGAGGCCAGCTCGATGTGGCCCATGCGCTCGCGGCGGACTTTGGACTTCGTGACTTCGACGCCGCACTTGTCGCAGATGACACCGCGATGCTTCATCCGCTTGTACTTGCCGCAGAGGCATTCCCAATCGGTGATCGGGCCGAAGATCTTCGCGCAGAAAAGACCGTCGCGCTCCGGTTTGAAGGTGCGGTAGTTGATCGTCTCCGGCTTCGTTACTTCGCCGTACGACCACGACCGGATCTTTTCCGGGGACGCGAGGCTGATCTTGATGGCGTTGAAATCGTTGACCACCGCTGGCTTTTGTGACTGAAACAATGAGTTGAAGCTTTCCAAATTCACCCCCGTTTATCGGATCCGATCATTGATACTTCAGTTCGACGGGCACCACTTGGTCACCTGAGTAGGCATTATTCAGGCCGCAGCCCGGACTTTGCACAGGTACGAACATTACTCGTGTGGATAAGCAACCGTTACACAGAGGCCCCATATAGACGCCCGGATTAAGATAGGCGACTGAATTCCCGAACGCGGCAGTCAGATTGGTAGTGTCCACTGTTCCACCCATCGTCCAGTTCTGGCCGTCCAATGA
>JBAVBF010000406.1:0-9089 GCA_049586115.1 Thermoanaerobaculia bacterium
GTGGGCTACGGTTCTTACGCCGGCTTTGCCGACGCGAGAAGGCTGCGAACTAACCTGCTGACGCATTCCGCGCGGAACGGAGAATCAGCGCGACTCCGCCGAGGATGATTAACGCGATCGGGATCAACGAGCGCGCGTCGCCGGGTCCGGTAGCAAGCTCGCCGGCGTTGAAGCTGGCCCAATCCGACGCGGCGTCATCTGGCGCGTGGCGAGCGAAGACGATCGCTTCATCGAGCGTCATGCGATTGACCGAGGTGTGGCCGGTGAAGGTGGCGGCAGACCATGGAGGCGTGATCGGTACGGCTGGTGAAAAGTGTCCGCGCAACAGCAGCGGGACGAGGTACTGCGTCAGTGGGCGCGGGATCGTCGCGGATGGCTGCGGATCGACGGCGACGGACGCGAAGTTGATCGCGAAGGAGATCGCCGCGGCGATGTATACGATCGTTCGCATGCGGACGTGCAGCAGCGCGATCGCGAAGAGCGGAATCAGCGGGACGAGGTAGCGTCCACCGATTCCGAAGCCGCCTTCCCAGCCGTTGAAACTGATGTTGAACGCGAAGAACGCGACGATCACGATCATCGCCGCGATGCACGCGACGCGCTCGCGACGCCACCAGGCGGCGAATCCGAAGAGCGCGACGAACATCACCGGCGCGAAGAAAAAGAAGCCGCGATACGGGGAGAGCGTGATCGCGTAGAACACCGCCAGCGACGGCAAGCGCATCACACCCAACGCCGCGCCGTGCGTGAGGAAGCGCGGATCGGTGACCGCGACGCTCGTCGTGAGAAATCCGCCGAAGCAGATGCGCTGATACGCGATCAGCGCCGCGATCGGAGCGATCGCGCCGAGGAGGTAGCGAAGCCACGATTTCCTCGGGGCGGTGAATGCAAAGAGCAGCAACGCCGGCGCGCAGAGATAGTTCATCGCCACCGCGAGCGCAGCCGCGAATCCGCCGAGCGCGCGGCGCGGACTCGTGAACGCGAACAGCAATAGCGCCGCGCTCGGCACATGCACCATGAAGATCGACGCGTATGGCAGAAGCTGCGTCGCCAGCGCTGCCGCCAGCGCCACGAATGCGGACCAGCGCGCGTCGAAGCCGCGACGCCGCGCGTAGAGAAACAGCATCGCCGGGATCAGTGCGCCGGGCAGCGCGACGCAGACGAGCGAGCAGAGATACGCGTTGATCGTCAGAAGCTGCGCGTTGCCGGGATCGGCGCCGCGTGCATGCTCGAAGGCGTACAGCGGCGCGTACGGAATCGCCGCCAGCCATGCCAGCGCGGGCGCCTTGTTCGCGTAGACGTGGCCGCCGTTGAACGAAACATCGCCGGTGTTGCCCGCGTATGCATCGATCGTAAACGTGTGGCGCTCGACGATCGCGCGCGTCAGATCGAAGGTCACGTTCTGATTCCAGCCGCCGCCGGCGAAAAAGTACGCATACGCTGCGAACGTGAGCAGCCCGAGCCACTCCGCGATTCGCTTGTCGTTTTTCGAAATGTTGAGCGCCGGCTGTTGAATGTTTCAATGGTAACGGTTCGCGGACTTAACTCCTGGCTACGCTTCGGTCGCGCCGATCACGCCTCCCATCACCGGAAGCACGATGCCTGTGATGTAGCTTGCGCAAACGGGTGAGGCGAGAAAGACGTACGCCGGCGCGATCTCTTCCGGTTGCGCGGGACGTTTCATCGACGTGCCGTGGCCGAAGTCGGAGATCTTCATCGCCGGCTGGTCCGCCGGATTCAGCGGCGTCCACACCGGACCGGGAGCGACGGCGTTGACGCGAATCCCTTTCGGCGCGAGATTCGTGGCCAGCGATTTCGTGAAGGCGTGGATGGCGCCTTTGGTGGCCGAATAGTCGAGCAGGATCGGCTGGCCGAAGATGCCGGTCTCCGAGCCGCTGTTGATGATCGCGCTGCCTTCGCCGAGGTGGGGGAGCGCGGCTTTGACGAAATGGAAGTAGCCGTAGATGTTCGTTCGGAACGTCAGATCGAAATGCTCCTCGGTGATCTGATCGATCGACTCGGCGTGTTCCTGAAACGCGGCGTTGTTGACGAGGATGTCGAGGCCGCCGAATTCGGAGACCGTCCGTTCGACGGCGTCGATCGCGAACTGTGGATCTTTCACGTCGCCAGGTAGAAGAAGGCAACGCCGTTTCTCCTCCCGTTCGATGACGCGCTTCGTTTCTTCGGCATCGATCTGCTCGACATCGAGATAGACGATGGCGACATCCGCTCCTTCGCGCGCGAAGAGCACGGCCACGGCGCGTCCGATGCCGGAGTCGCCGCCGGTGATGAGCGCCACTTTGCCGTCGAGTTTTCCGCTGCCGCGATAGTCGGGATTGCGGAACTGCGGCCGAGGATCGAGCTTGGCCTCGATGCCCGGCTTGACCTGATGCTGCTTCGGCATCGGATTCTCGTGATGCTTCCGCGCGCCGGCCTGGATGGCTTTGTCCGGCTTCTTTTTCGACGACGATTTTCTCTTGTCCGCCGCGTCGATCTCGCGCTGCACTTTCCGCTGCTTCGCAACGGTCGCGGCTGTTTTCCTGCTGGCCATGAGCTTCCTCCGAGGTGTAGCGCCGCCGACTCGCTGGCGCTTTTGACTTGCCGCCGAGCCGGCGGCGGTCCAGCCGGCGGGCCGCCGGCGCTACGTTGCGCTCGCCTACGGCCGCATCACCACCTTGATGCAGTCATCTTCTTTGTCGCGGAATGTTCGATACATCGCGGGCGCGTCGTCCAGCCGGACGCGGTGCGTGATGAGGAACGACGGATCGATCTCATCGCGCTCGATGCGGGCGAGGAGCGCGCGCACGTACTTTTGCACGTGGGCCTGTCCCATCTTCAGGGTCAGGCCTTTACCGAACGCGGCGCCGAACGGGATCTTGTCGATGAAGCCGCCGTAGACGCCCGGGATCGAGACCGTGCCGCCTTTGCGGCAGCAGTGCAGCGCCTGGCGGAGGGCGTGGGCGCGGTCGAACTCGATGCGCATCGCCTGCTTCACGCGGTCGTAAAGCGCGTCGGCGGTATGGCCGTGCGCCTCCATGCCGACGGCGTCGATGCAGCAGTCGGGACCGCGTCCTCCGGTCATCTCTTTCAACACGTCGTAGACGTCGTTGACCTCTTCGAAGTCGACGACTTCCGCGTTGCACGCTTCGCGCGCGAGGCGCATCCGCTCGGGGACGCGGTCGATGGCGATGACGCGCGACGCGCCGAGCATCCACGCGCTCTTCATCGCGAAGAGGCCGACCGGACCGCAGCCCCACACCGCGACCACGTCGCCCGGTTTGATGTCGCAGTTGTCGGCGGCGAAGTAGCCGGTCGGGAAGATGTCGGTCAGAAAGAGCACCTTCTCGTCGGGCAAACCGTTGGGAATCTTCACCGGATTGATGTCCGCGAACGGCACGCGCACGTATTCGGCCTGGCCGCCCGCGTAGCCGCCGTACAAGTGTGAATAGCCGTAGAGAGCCGCGCCGCCGAAGCCGTACATCGCTTCGACCATCCACGCATTCGGATTCGTGTTGTCGCACAGCGACCACTGATCGTTTTTGCAGAACCAGCAGCGCCCGCAGCAGATCGGAAACGGGACGATGACGCGGTCGCCCACCGTCAGGTTCTTCACCTCGGCGCCGACTTCGACGACCTCGCCCATGAACTCGTGGCCGAGGATGTCGCCTTTCATCATCGTGGGGATGTAGCCGTCGTAGAGGTGAAGGTCGGAGCCGCAGATCGCGGTGAGCGTCACGCGCACGATGGCGTCGTGCGGATTGAGGATTTTCGGATCGGGGACGTTCTCGACGCGAACGTCAGTCTTTCCAAACCAGCAGACCGCTTTCATCGCACCACCTCCGCCAGGCGTTCGCGAAGTTTCGCGCGATGCGGCAAGCCGTTCGGCTGGCCCGTCGTCGTCGCGATCTCGCCTGTTTCCAGCAGCATCTTCAGGGCGCGCAGATCCTCTTTGACCTGATGCGCGGGATCTTCGCCGAAGAGCTTCGCCGTCATCGCGCCGAGGAGGCCGCCGGGCGGGTCATAGCGGAGGATGACTTTGACGTCGGTGCCGCGGCCGCCCGGGTTCTGCTTGAAGTGAACCGAGCCGGCGTTGTCGACCTGCGAGCCGTCGACGGAGCGCCATCCGATCAGCTCATTCGGGATCTCGTTGATGATTTCCGCGTCCCATTCCGCGTCGCTGCCGGCGGGACCTTTCGTCGTCCAGTGGGAGCGTTTGTCGTCGATCACCGTCACCGATTTCAGGTGCGCCATGAAGCGGGGCAGGTTCTCGAAATTGCGGAAGAACGGGTAGATCTCTTCCGGCGGCAGTCCGATGGTGACGCTCTGTTCGACGCGCACGCCGCGTCCGTACGGCACGCTGACGTTAGACGTGTCGTGATCGGATTCCGGAACGCTGGTCAGGCCGAGGGCTTTGTAGACGGCGCAGTAGCCGCTGGCGCCGCGCCACACCAGTCCGGCGCCGAGGCCGGCGACGGTGAGGCCGGCGATGGACCGGCGCGACAAACCGTACGCGGCCACGGCACTGCCGAGGACGACGGACAGCCAGCGTTCGCGGCTGTTCACGTTTTGCGATGAGTGAGAGTTTTGCGATGCGGGAGAAAGGATTTCTGCGCTTTGCATGGCGCGCAACGAAAGAGCACGAGACATGCCTGTCAGGGCTCGATGAGGAGACTACAATTCGCGCCATGCCGACCGCCGCGCCGCCTGTCCGCCCTGTCACGCTCGATGAGATATACGCCGCCCGCGAACGGATCCGCGGCGTCATCACGCGTACGCCGCTCATCAGGTTCCGCCACGGAACTCCGGCGCCGGAGATCTGGCTCAAGCTCGACAATCTGCAGCCGATCAACGCGTTCAAGATCCGCGGCGCCGCGAATGCCGTGGCCATGCTCACGCCCGAGGAGCGCGCCAGGGGCGTGTGGACCATCAGCGCGGGCAATGCCGGGCAGGGAGTCGCATTCGCGGCGGGCGAGTACGGGATTCCGTGCACGGTCGTGGCGATCGAAACGGCGCCCGAAACGAAGATCGAGCGGATGCGCAACCTCGGCGCGCGGATCGTCAAAGTGCCGTTCGACGTCGCCTGGCGCGCGATGGAAGAACGCGCGGTCGAAGGCGTCGAAGGAACGTTCATCCATCCGTTCGACGATCACAACTTCATCGCCGGCAACGCTTCCCTCGGATTGGAGATCCTCGAAGACTTGCCGTCGGTCCGCACCGTCATCGCCGCGATCGGAGGAGGCGGACTCGTCTCCGGCATCGGCAGTTCCATCCGCCAACTCGCGCCGCACGTGAAGATCCTCGGCGCGGAGCCGGAGACGGCGGCGCCGGGCGCGCGCTCGTTCGAGAAAGGGTCAGCGCAGGCGTTCGAAGAGTTTCAGCCGTCGTTCGTCGACGGCGCAGGCGGCAAGAGCGTCTTCCCGCGCATGTGGGAACGGATGCAGGGCATCGTCGATGGCTCGATCGTGGTCACGCTCGACGAAACGAAACGCGCGATGCGCATGGTGGCCGAGAAAGTGCGTGTGATCGCCGAAGGCGCGGGCGCGTTGTCGGTGGCGGCGGCGTTGAGTGGGAAAGCGGAAGGGCCAATCGTGGCCGTCATTTCCGGTGGGAACATTGACTTGAAGAAGTTTGCGGAGTTGGTAACGTAAACGCTTGTGGAGTCTTACTTCCCCCGCGCCTTGCGCCGATCCTTCTTGAAATTGTGCCGCGCCTCGGCTTCCTCGACCGAGTGCGACTCGGTGATCTTGCTGTCGCGCTTGGCCATCTCCGCCAATCGCTTGTAGTGGATGCGCAGAACCTTCAGCTCTTCCTCGGATAGGTCTTCGATCGAGATCAGCCGGTTGCTTGCGCCTTCCATTGCCGCCACGATCTCGTCGAGCTTCAACTGCACCGCCAGCGCGTCTTTGTTCTGCGATCGCTGAATCAGGAAGACCATCAGGAACGTAACGATGGTCGTGCCGGTGTTGATCACCAGCTGCCACGTGTCGGAGTAGTGGAAGAGCGGACCGGTGATCCCCCACACCACGATGACCAGCACCGCGATGACGAAGGCGGGCGTCGAGCCGGTCCACTCGGTCGCCGCGCTCGCAAAGCGCGACAGGATGTTGCGATTGTCAGACTGCCGCCGATCGATCATGACCCGCCTCCCGGCTGAGCCTGTTCACGCCGGGTGCCAGCCCGCTAAAATGCGCGCCGTCATGGTCCGTCACACCGTTCGCGCCGTTCTTCTGCTACTGCTCTCTTCATCCGCGTTCGCCGGCGATTTCAACGTCTACCTCGGCAACGCGAAGAGCGAAACGAACCGCCACGGCCAATCGCGTTTTCGCACGATCAGCTTTGAATTGACCGGCAGGCCGCGGCTGCTTCATTACGTCGAGCGCTTTCTTCCCGACGCGCGCGCCGGGGTCGACGTCGATTACGCCGACGTCCGCCAGCCGAGGAGCTGGTTCGGCTACACGTATGGCGATCCGGACGATTCCGTGCGCGCCGAATGGGCGCATTTCTTCGTCCGCAATTGCTGGCGAACTTCGTCGAACACGCTGCGGCCGTACGTCGATATCGGGACTGGTCCGATGTGGTCGAACCGCCGCATTCCGGCGGCGACGTCGAAGCTCAATTTCAACTCGCAGCTCGGACTCGGCGTCGTACTTTTTCCGAATGCGCGGCTGCCGCTCTACGCCGGCTACCGCTTCTTTCACATCTCGAATGGCGGTCTGACCGGGCGCAATCCCGGCTTGAACATGAACGGATTTTTCGTAGGCACGCGCGTGCGGTAGCCGGCACGGCCGGCGGCGTTGGTTGCCCAAGGCTCCGCCACCGAAGCCGTAGCGAGGTCTCTTCCGCGTAGGTTCATGGCGAAAGTTTTTCGTCCGCGGATGTTATCGTCCGCGTTCTTCTCTCCCCGAGGAGGCGAATGGGGTCTGGTGGCTCCCGCGGTCTTCAAAACCGTTGTTTCGGCGCGGAAGCGTCGAAAGGTTGGTTCGATTCCGACGCGCCTCCGCCAGCGGGCCACATAGGCCTCCTTCCTGGAAACAATTTCTGTAGACGCAAAGAAAGTGAAGACACATTTGTGTCATGCGCAGTATTCTTTCTTTATTCTCTAATCCAGGTGTCGCGTCGGCAGTCAGCCCGTAGTTCCACCCTCAACTGTTGCTTGGAAGGGAGGTTCCATGAGTTCTCGCGTGGTGTCGCTGTCTCTCGCCGGCGTGCTGCTGCTCTCCGTCGAGGCTTTCTGCCAGGTGGATCCTGGGCCCCGAGGAGGTCCTGCGGACTCCGGCAGTCCGCTCCCGTCGGTCGCCGCCAACAACCCCAGTACGATTCTCAGCTTCTTCAATGATGGCAAGGACCGCTTCGAGGAGATCGACTCGGTTTCGGGCACGATCACCGGGGAGAACGGCTTTGGACTCGGACCGAGGTACAACTCGCGGAGCTGCGCAGCCTGTCATGCCCAGCCGGCGACCGGAGGCTCGAGCCCGGCCACCAATCCGCAGGTAGCCGATGCCACGGCAGACGGTGCCACGAACACGGTGCCGTCGTTCATCACCTCGACCGGACCGGTGCGCGAGGCGCGCTTCATCTATTTCATGGATGCCTTCGGGGTGCCGATCACGACCGCGCCCAATGGCGGCGTCGAAGACCTCTACACCATCGCCGGACGCAGCGATGCCGGCACGTGCACCACGTCCTTCATCAGCCAGCCGGACTTTGCCAACGCCATCGCGCAGAACAACATCATCTTTCGCATTCCGACGCCGGTGTTCGGCGCCGGCCTGGTCGAGAACGTCGACGAAACCGACCTGCTGGCAAATCAGGCGTCGAACGTCGGCAATCCGTTCGGCGTCGCGGGCACGTTCAACCGCAACGGCAACGACGGCACCATCAGCCGCTTCGGCTGGAAGGCGCAGAACAAGTCGCTGGAGATCTTCTCCGGCGAGGCCTACAACGTGGAGATGGGAGTGAGCAACGAGCTGTTCACCAACGAGCGGCCGCTGCCTGAGGAGGACAGGAACAGCGGTCTTGCCGAGGAGTGCAAGCTGAACGGCTTCCCGGAAGACCATACGAACTTCAACACCACCGCCGTCGGCACTCCGAGCGATGCCGTGCAATTCGCCATGTTCATGCGCCTGCTCGCCCCGCCTGGTCCTCCGTCGATTGAATCGCCGGCCGACCTGATCTGCGGGCGCTGCATGTTCGAAGTCGTCGGCTGTACGTCATGCCATTCGCCCGGGTTCACCACCCATCATTCGCGCATCACTCCCGACCTCGATCAGGCAAGTTTCGAGATCTTCAGCGATCTGGAGGTCCACCACATGGGGACCGGACTGGCTGACAACATCACACAAGGAGACGCCGGCGGCGACCAGTTCCGGACCGCTCCGTTGTGGGGCATCGGACAACGGATCTTCTTCCTGCACGATGGCCGCACGACGGATCTCGGCGTGGCGATCACGCAGCATTCGTCCACCGGCTCGGAAGCCAGTACCGTGATCGCCAACTATCGCGCGCTCACGACACCTCAAAAACAGGCCCTCATCGACTTCCTTCGTACGCTTTAGCATTGCGCAACCAACCGTTTTCGACGAAAGGGACCGGCCGCTGCGCGGCCGGCCCCTTCGTCATCGACCTCGTGCGAAAGGAGAGAGCGGCCCTGCCCCTGCGTCTTCGCCTCGCGCTTCCCGTTGCATGTCTCGGCATCGTGCTTGTTGCATCTGCCGGCGCCGCACTTCCTCAGACGCGCAATCCGCATGGCCCGACCGTCCCGACTCTTCAGAAGGGCGTCCTTTACATTAAGGGTGCGGTGCCGGCGTCGAGTGACTTGTCGACTCCGCTGCCGGAGAACGGCAAGGTGATCGACGGCCGCTATCGCAACGCATACTTCGGCCTGTCGTACCCGGTGCCTTCCGATTGGACGGAGGCTCCTGCCGGCCCGCCGCCGTCGAACAGCGGCAACTACGTGCTGGTCCAGCTCACCACCATCGAGAAAGACACCAAACGGGTGAAGGCGACCCTGCTCGTCTCCGCGCAGGATCTCTTTTTCAGCGCTCCGCTTTCGAGTTCGCTGGACATCGTGCGCTCGGTTCAGAACCATC
>JBAVBF010000407.1:0-1925 GCA_049586115.1 Thermoanaerobaculia bacterium
AAGCGCTCGACGACATCGTCCACGCGACGTTCAACCTGACCGACGCCGGCGGCGCGCTCCACGTCACGACGGCCGTGGCCACGCCGCTGGTCGTCACCGCCCGCACCTTCAACGACACCGCCGCCGGCACTCTCGGCCAGTTCCTGCAGGCCGTCACCCCCGCGGATGCCGTCGGCAACGGCGAGCGCTCCCTCCAACTCCTGCAGATGGAAGACTCCCCCCGCTACCGCACCAACCTCGGCCTGGCCGAAGTCACCGGCAAACCTGCCACTGCCGAAGTGACGGTCATCCTGCCCGACTCCAAAGTGGCCCCGAAGGTCCAGATCCCCCTGGCCGCCTTCGAATACCGCCAGTTCCCCATCATCAGCAGCCTCGTATCCGGCAACGTCTACAACGCCAGAATCAGCGTTCGCGTGATCGACGGACAGGGCAAAGTCACCGCCTACGGTTCCGTCATCGACCAGAAAACACAGGACCCGACATTCGTGCCCGCGCAGTAAGGAACGGATTCACGCGGAGCTCGCGGAGAGGGGGAGCAAACCCTCTCCGCGGCTCCGCGCCGTGGCTGGGTTATGATTTCGCTTCATGAAAATCTCGTTTCTCAAGGCCCCGATCGGCGGCATCATCGGTCTGGAGATGATCACGTTCGTCGAGCCGCTCGGCATGGAGTGCGTTGCCGGCGGACTTGAGCTCGAAGGGCACACCTGCCAGATCGTCGACATGCGCATCGACGGCATCAAGCACGGCCTCGCCAGGATGCGCGCCTTCGGACCGGACATCGTCGGTCTCCAGTGCAACTTCACGACGGAACGTTTTCGCGCGCTGCGGCTGGCGAAGCAGGTCAAAGACGAGATGCCGGACGTGCTCGTCGTCATCGGCGGCCACGATGCCTCACGCGATCCGAAATGGTTCCTGAAGCCGGCCATCGACGTGGTCGTGGTCGGCGATGGCGAGGAAGTGATGACGCCGCTCGTCGCCGCCTGGGCCGGGAAACGCGATCTGCGCACGGTTCCGGGTCTCGTTATTAATGATGCTAGTGGTCCGATCGATACCGGCCACGCGCCTGCCCGCGGAAACATCGACAACCTGCCGATGCCGGCGCGGCATCTCATCAAGGAGTACGCCTCCGAGTACTACATCAACTTCCGCCGCCCGCTGGCGCTGCTGGAGACGGCGCGCGGCTGTCCGTTCAAATGCAACTTCTGCTCGGTCTGGAAGTTTCACGAGAGCACGTTCCGCGAGAAATCGCCCGACCGCGTCGTGAAGGAGCTGGAGCAGATCGACGCGCCGAACGTCTTCATCACCGACGACATTTTCTGGATGAACGTGAAGCGTGGACGCGAGCTCGGCAAAGCGATCGCCGCCTCGGGCATCAGGAAGCACTACACGATCCAGACGCGCAGCGACATCATCTGCAAGTTTCCCGATCTGATCGAGCAATGGAAGGAATGCGGCCGCATGACCGTGTTCCTCGGCCTCGAGAAAATCGACGACGCCGGCCTGAAGTCGGTCAACAAGAAGAATACCGCCGACAACAACAACCGGGCCATCAAGATCCTGCAGGACCTCGACATCGGCTACACGCCGAACTTCATCATCGATCCGTCATGGGAGCGCCCCGACTTCGAGAAACTGAAGCAGTGGGTCGACGCTACCGGCGCCTACAACTCCGGCTTTTCCGTCCTCACGCCGCTGCCCGGCACCGATCTCTGGGACGCGACGCAGGACACGATCAACACGCGCGATTGGGAGCTCTTCGACATCGCCCACACCGTCCTGCCGACGAAGCTGCCGCTTCACGAGTTCTACCGCGAATACGCGGGCCTCTGGAAACACGCGAACGACGTCCGCTACCAGGTCAACGGCCGGATGAAAACGCACCTCGGCCTGATCGCCGCCCTGGCCACCCGCAAAGTGACGTTCAC
>JBAVBF010000408.1:0-2717 GCA_049586115.1 Thermoanaerobaculia bacterium
CGCCACCCGCGCATCGTCGAAACGCTTCGACGCGAGATAGAGCACGCCGAGCTCCGTATCGTGCTTGAACGATGCACCGGCGAGCGCACGCGCTTTCTCGAACGATTCGATGGCCGGTTCGGTGCGGCCGAGACCCATCTGCATCTCACCGAGGCGGGAGAGTTCGTTGGTGGTGGGGGAGCGGAGCGTGTAGATCTTCTGGCGCAGACGCACCGCCTCGTCGATCTGCCCCTGCCGTTCGCGCAGCAGAGCCAGCGCTTCGAGCGCGGGAACTTTGTCGGGTGTTTCCGCGACGATCTGCTCGAGCATCGGCACCGCTTTCGGCCAGTCGGCGGTGCGCGCGTAGTGCAGCGCCATGTAGGTGCGTACGTCCGCCGAATTCGGAGCGATGACCGCAGCGCGCTGGTACGCGGCCAGCGCCGCCTGCTCGTGGCCGAGGGCGGAGTGGGCGGTGGCGAGGCGCAGCGCGGAGTCGAGGTTGTGCGGATCCTTCGCGAGAATCTGTTCGAGCAGCGGAATCGCCTGCGCGTACTGCTCGCGGACGAAGAGCTGTGCTGCCTGATCGAGAATCGGGAACATCGGCGCCATGTCCGCCGGCCGCGGTGCGTCCGCGCGGACGACCGGTTTGGCGACGGAGCTGACATAGCCGAGGGCCGCCAGTTTTCGCTGCTCCTCGGCGGAAAGATTCGACGCGCTCTGCTGCGCATCCAGCGACGGGATTGGATACTCCTGCAGCGCCGCGCGTGCATTGCGCGAGAGGTTCGCGCTCGCGGCGAGATCGTGGGTCTCGCCGGGATCGGCGGCGACGTCGTAGACCTCGAGTTTGCCAGCCAGGATCGCTTTGCGATTGCCGTCGACGGCCATCACCTGCGGCTGCCAGCCGTAATCGAGAAACGGTTTCATCGCCTCGCCGGCCACGACTTCGGCATCGCCCTTGAGCAGGCTGTTCGTCGCGTCGATGCCGGCCCAATCGAGGATGGTGTGAAAAATGCGCCGCGTACTGACCGCGACGTTGCTCACGCTTGCGGGAACACGCGGGCCGATCAGCACGAGCGGAACATGCATCGTGGCCTGGTACATAAGGTCACCGTGCTGCTGCTCACCGTGCTCGCCCAGTCCTTCTCCATGGTCGCCGGCCAGAATGATCGCGACCGGTCCTTTCACCTGTTGTTGAAACGCAGCCACGAGGCGGCCCAACTGACTATCCATAAAACCGACCTCGCCGTAGTACGGCTGATTCGGATAACGGCTGAGAAACGGTTCGGGTGGCGTGTACGGATAGTGCGGATCGTAGTAATGGACCCAGAGAAACAAGGGCTGCGTATTTTGGGTGTCGGGTGTCTTTGACTCCCCACCTCCGACTCCCCGCTCCCGAAGAAACGCGATCACGCGGTCGGTCGTCTCCTGCGCAGTCCTTTCGGGGTGCCCATTGGGAAACTCGTCATCGTAACGGTCGAAGCCGCGCGCCAATCCGAATCGCTTGGCCAGCGCGAATGACGATACGAAGGCCGCGGTGCGATATCCGGCCGTATGCAAACGCTCGCTGACGAGAATCTGTGTATCGGCAACGTGCCGCGCATTTTCGTGAACGCCGTGTCCGGCAGGGTAGAGGCCGGTCAGCATCGAGGTGTGCGACGGAAGCGTCTGCGGCACGGCGGCGTAGGCCCAACGGAAACGCCGTCCGCGCGCTGCCAATGTATTGAACGACGGCGTGGTCACCCCTACAGCCTCCGGACCGGCTGCATCGGCGCGCGTGGTGTCGAGCGTGACGAAAAGGATCGAAGGCCGCTGAACGGGCGGTGTGGCAGGTTCCTTGCGGCAGGTTACGTAGGGGATCGCAATCAGAGCGATGGCGACGATCGATTTCTGCTTCATCGCCGTTAGTTCTAACACGACGTCTGCGAGCGCTGTGCCGTAATCAGCGATAATCACCAAGCCCATGCGCCCACTCTTCCTGATACTCGCCGTAATTGCACAGAGCGCCGCAGCTGCTACGTTTCCTCCTGCGGCCGTCTCCGAACAGCCGGTCTCCGGACGTGTCTTCGGCCCTGCCGCCGGAAATCAACAGTCGCTGGCCATCGCGACAGACGGCAACATCGGCTTCGTGGTCTGGGTCGATCAGCGGCGCGGAACCAGCGATCTCTACGGCTCGCGCATCGACGCGAACGGCGTTTCGCTCGATCCGCTCGGCATTCTCATCGCTCCCGGCGCGACGGGCGGCACCGTGATCTGGAGTGGCCGCCAGTTCATCGCGGTCTCCGAGCGCGGCAGCGAGAAGACCTTCAGTTTTCTCACCGACGGCGACATCACCGGCCGCAAGACCATGACGCTGCTCTCCACGTCGGTGGCGGCAACGATGGGATCCGGGCCGGACGCGCGCATTCTTTTCATCGGCCTCGGCAAAGCGACGATCGTCAATAGCGACGCCAATATCGTGGCTGAGAACGTCCAGCTGGCCATGCCGTCGTCGCAGCCGCTTGCAGTCGCGGCTGCAGGCGGGAACGATTTCCTGATCGTCCACCCCAATCTCAGTCCGGGCCACGAGCTCTTCGCCGATCGTATCGACCGCGATGGAAACTTCCTGGGCACGACCGACACGGGTCTCGATCTCAACATCATCGGTTCGACGCTCGCCCTCGCCGGCGGCAGCGATGGCTACCTGCTCGCCGGCCGCGGCTCCTCCGAACGCGAAATCCTGATCGCCCATCTCGACATCA
>JBAVBF010000409.1:0-4544 GCA_049586115.1 Thermoanaerobaculia bacterium
TCCTTCGACCGTCCTTCGGCGGCTCAGGATGACAGTGTGAAACATCGTTTCTATATCGATGCCGACTTCGCCGCCGGCAACACGCTCGCGCTCAGCCACGACGAGCAGCATCACGCGCGCGTGGTCCGCGTGCGTGAGAACGAAGAGGTCGAAGTTTTCAACGGACGCGGTGCCTCGTTCGTGGCGAAGTACACGACGGAGAGCTTGCAGATCGTTGGCGCAGCGCCCGATCGCGAAGCGTGCGTCGCACTTGATCTGGCGATGTCGATCATCAATCTCGACAGGTTCGACATCGTCCTGCAGAAAGCGACGGAGCTCGGCGTCCGCTCGATCATTCCGCTCGTCACGGACCGCGTCGAGATCCGCGCCGAGCGCTATCGCGGCAAAGCGGAGCGCTGGCGGAAGATCGTTTTCGAAGCGGTGAAGCAGTCGGGACGCGCCGTCATCCCAATCGTCGAAGAGCCGCAACCGTTCGACGAGATCGTCAAGCGCGACGGGATGAAAATCGTCTTCGACGCCGATGCGGAAGCCTCGCCGCAGGAGCTCACGAGCGCGGCAACGATCTTCATCGGCCCCGAGGGCGGCTGGTCGGAACGCGAACTGCAACTTGCTCGCGAACACGGCTGCGCGTTCGAACGCCTCGGCATCCGCCGGCTTCGCGCCGAGACCGCGGCCATCGTCGCCATCGCGCTCGTCGCTGCGCGCGCTGGCGACATTTGATAGATTGACGCGCTCGATTTGCACCGGAGGAGTCTTTTGCCGACCAACAGCATCACCATCACCGATAACCGTACCGGCCAGACCTACGACGTTCCCATCAACGACGAGACCATCCGCGCCACCGATCTCCGCAAGATCAAAGTCAACGACGACGACTTCGGCCTGATGACGTACGACCCGGCCTTCATGAACACGGCCGCATGCCGCAGCGCGATCACCTACATCGACGGCGATAAGGGCATCCTCGAGTACCGCGGCTATCCGATCGAGCAGCTCGCCGAACAGAGCACCTACCTCGAAACCGCGTGGCTGCTGCTCAACGGCGAATTGCCGACGAAGGACGAGCTGGCCGCGTGGACGCACACGATTACGTATCACACGTTCATCAACGAGAACCTCAAAGGCGTCCTCGACTCGTTCCGCTACAACGCTCATCCGATGGGCATGCTCATCGCGATGATCAGCGCCCTCGGAACGTTCTATCCCGAGGCCAAGAACATTTTTGATGAGGACGTGCGGAAGCGGCAGATCGAACGGCTGATCGCCAAGATGATCACCATCGCCGGCTTCGGCTATCGCCACATGGTCGGCATGCCGTACGTCTATCCCGACAACGAGCTGTCGTATCCCGCCAACTTCCTGAACATGATGTACCGCACTACGGAGCTGCGTTATGAGCCGGAGCCGGCGCTCGTGCGCGCGCTCGACGTGCTCTTCATCCTGCACGCCGATCACGAACAGAACTGTTCGACCAGCACGATGCGCGTCGTCGGCAGCTCGCACGTCGATCCGTACTCGGCCGTCGCCGCCGCTTGCGCTGCTCTTTATGGACCACTCCACGGCGGCGCGAACGAGCAGGTCATCCGCATGCTGACGGAGATCGGCACGAAGCAGAACATCCCTTCCTTCATCGAGAAGGTGAAGAAGGGCGAAGGCGTGAAGCTCATGGGCTTCGGCCACCGCGTCTACAAGAATTACGACCCGCGCGCGACGATCATCAAGAAGGTCGCATACGACGTTTTCAAAGTGACCGGCACGAGTCCGCTTCTCGACATCGCTCTGGAGTTGGAAAAGATCGCGCTCGAAGACGAGTACTTCATCAAGCGCAAGCTCTACCCGAACGTCGACTTCTACTCAGGCCTGATTTACCAGGCGATGAAGTTTCCGATGGACATGTTCCCAGTCCTCTTCGCCATCCCACGCGTCTCCGGGTGGCTCGCGCAGTGGTGCGAGATGCTGAACGACCCGGACCAGAAGATCGCGCGCCCGCGCCAGATTTTCACCGGCGCGCAGCGGCGCGATTACAAAGGGATGGAGCAGCGGTAGAACCTCAATCCTTTTGATCAGGAATGACATCGCCACAGCCGTCGTTCTGCTGAAACGCCGGTACCCGGAAAGGTTTCACCATGAACACTTCCAGGTACATTTTCATCGCCCTGCTTCTTGTTGTCGTTTCCCTTCCACTCGCCGCGCAGATCAATGACACGTATGTCATCCCGGCCTCGGCCAATGCAGCCGGGAGCTTCGGGACGCGCTGGCTGACGCAATTCAGCGTCTTCAATCCGCAGCTCGATCACCCGCTCACGGTCAGTGTCACGTTTCTGCCGACCGGCGGCGGCACCGCGAGCGAGAAGACGTTCACCGTTCCGGCGAATGGCACGGTGCTGTCGGACAACATTCTCGACGATCTGTTCGGCATCAAGAGCGGATCGGGCGCGCTGCTCGTTGCGACGTTCGCCGAGGACAATCCGGGCGTGCCGAACGACGTGTTGTCGCGGTCGTTTCTGGTCACGACCAACACGTACAACAACGTGAAGAGCGGCACGTACGGACAGACCATCCCCGGAGTCTGGGCCGGCTTGCAGGATTTCAGCAGCGACGGGATCAGCGCCGTCGCTCACGGCATCCGCAATGTCGCCCGCCTCGGCTGGCGCACCAACGTGGGCGCGGTGAACCTCGGCCGCTCGAACGTGACGCTGCGCATCAACATCTATGACGCGGACGGCAAAACGATCAAGCAGGGCGCGACGATGGATATCCCCGGCCTCGGACATCGTCAGGCATCGCTGCCGGCCGAAGTCGACGGCGGATCGATCGAGTTCTTCGTCGACGATCCGTCGAAACAAGCGGTCGTCTTTCCCTACTCATCGACCATCGACGATCTCTCCGGCGATCCGACGTACCAGGGTCCGACGCTGCTGGCGAATGCGAAAGTGCTTTTCAAGATGGGCATGCCGGTGACGCTCGGCCGCAAGATCGACTCGGAGCTCGCGCGCGGGATTCGGGAAATGGCGACGCGGCTCGGACACGCGACGGTCGTCAACAGCCGGGTTCGAACGGAGTAAACCTGTCATCCTGAGCCGTCAGAGGACGGTCGAAGGACCCCATGCCTGCTAACCAGGAGAGGGCGGCGCCAGTCACTGCGCGAGCGCTCGGGGGGTCCTTCGACGGTCCTGCGCGACTTCGTCGCTTCGGCGGCTCAGGATGACAAACCGGCGCGTCAGGATAAACTTCGCGACCATGCCTGCGCTGCTCGAGACCAGCCTCCCTCTCCCACTCGCCCGCCGCGGAAAAGTGCGCGACGTCTACGACCTCGGCGACTCCTTTCTTTTCGTCGCCACCGATCGCATCTCCGCATTCGACGTCGTGCTATCGCCCGGCATCCCCGACAAGGGAAAAATCCTGACGCAGATGTCGACGTTCTGGTTCCGCCATTTCGGCGACATCGAAAATCATCTTCTCGAAACGGAGTGGGATGCGTTTCCTGCCGAGGTGAGGGCGCATCCCTATCTGCGCGGGCGAAGCGTGATCGTGAAGAAGTGCCGCGTCGTTCCGGTCGAATGCGTCGCGCGCGGCTACCTGGTCGGCTCGGGACTCAGGGAGTACAACGAGACCGGCCGCGTCTGCGGAATCGAACTGGAGAAAGGGCTCACCACGGCGAGCAAACTTCCCGCGCCGATCTTCACGCCGGCGACGAAAGAAGAGACCGGCCACGACGAGAACATCTCGTTCGAGCGCATGTGCACGATCGTTGGCGACGATCTCGCCGCTCAGCTGCGCGACCTTACGCTGCGCATCTACAAACGCGCCGCCGAATTCGCCGAAACGCGCGGCATCATCATCGCCGACACGAAGTTCGAATTCGGCATCGACGAACACGCAACGCGCGGAAACATCATCGTCTGGATCGACGAAGCGCTGACTCCCGATTCCTCCCGCTTCTGGCCCGCCGACCGTTACGCCGTCGGCAAAAATCCGCCATCGTTCGATAAACAATTCGTCCGCGACTGGCTGGAAACGACCGGCTGGGACAAAGAATCGACGCCACCCGAACTGCCGGAAGATGTCGTGATGAAGACGCGCGAAAAATACATCGATGCGTTTCGGACGCTCACCGGCGCGGAGCCGGAACTCTAATTCGCTTTCCGGTGCTCCACTCTGACCACGGTCTTGATCCCGCCGCGGATGTAGAAGTCGCCTTCGACGTGGAGATAGCGCGGCTCGAGCGCGGCGATGAGGTCGTTGGCGATCTTGTTCGTGACCGCTTCGTGGAACGTCCCTTCATCGCGGTACGACCAGAGATACAACTTCAGCGACTTCAGCTCCACGCACTTCTGGTCCGGCACGTAGCGTATGCGAATCGTCGCAAAGTCCGGCTGCGACGTCATCGGACAGAGGCAGGTGAACTCCGGCGCCTCGAACGCGATCTCGTAATCGCGTTCGGGGTTGGGATTGGGGAAGGTTTCGAGATTACGTGACGGCTGCGGCATACGAAGGGTGAAGAGTGAAGGGTGAAGAGTGAAAGGTCAACGGCCTTTTTTCAC
>JBAVBF010000410.1:0-12634 GCA_049586115.1 Thermoanaerobaculia bacterium
ACTTGACGGTGGATACCCTTGAAATCCTTCGCCTTCCCAACGGCATCACTCATGACAAGAACAGGATCGAAGTCTACATCCCGCCAACAGAGGCGCCTGACAACTGGCCGCCGCTTGAGAAACCGGAACCCGCGGTACCCAACCCGGTAAGTACCCCGCCTGCGGAAAAGACTCCGCTACGCAAGCTCTAACTGTCCTTTTTTCAAACACTCCTCCGGAATCCGAACGGACCCGTGAGCAGCAGATGAGCCAGTACATCTGATAGCTCAATGACTTAGCTCGTTGCACCCCATGGCAGCGCCCTTGGACTAATGGCATCCCGAGTCCATGAGCGGAAAGGGGTAGCAACTATGAGCCTTGCGGAGATTGCAGTTCCTCGGATGCCGTATCTCGAAGTGGCGGCGGTGCTGCCGGTCGTACTGGTCGTTGAAGATGAGCGGAAACTGCGCTGGTCGCTCATCGAACAGTTCCGCGCGATGGGCATCGAAGCGCTGACGGCCAGCAGCGGATATGAAGCCATCCGCGTCGCCGGCGAGAGCCGGCCCGGCCTGATCCTGCTCGACGGCTTGCTGCCGGAGATGCACGGATTCGAGATCGCGCGCTTCATTCGCCGCATCGACGTCGATTACCGGCCGCACATCGCCATCATGACCGCGATCTACAAACACACGCGCTATCAGAACGAAGCGCGGCTGAAGTACGGGATCGATGACTACCTCATCAAGCCCGTGCTGCCGCAATCGCTGGCGGGACTGGTACGGCGGGTTCAGGCAGGTACGCGATGAGCGTCCTCTCGAAAAAACGCGGCCGCGTCCTGTTCGTTGACGATGAGCCTGAGCTGCTGGCAGGGATGAAGGCGCTCCTCGGGATGGAAGGCATCGACGTCTTCGTCCATGACTCGATGATCACGCTGCCGCTGATTCTCCCCGACGTCGACCCGGACATCGTCCTGCTCGACCTCAGCCTGCCGGCGCTATCCGGCACGTCGGCGCTGCGTAGCGGACTGCGCAAGCTCCTGCGGACGGACGGAGCGGTCCTGCTGTTTTCCGGCCGCTCGCCGAACGAGCTGTCGAACCTGGCGAACGAGCTGGGTGCCGACGGCTTCATCAGCAAAACAGAAGACTCCATGGAAATCGTCAGACGCGTTCAGACCTGGATCGACCGGCGCCGCCTGAAACGCGCCAACGACCGAAGCGAGGGAACCAATGCCGCAAACCACACCGCATTTGCTGTTGCTCGCTGACCGCGGGGCGCCACGCACGGCCACGTTGCTGCGCGCGGCGGGTTACGCCGTCAGCACAATCAACCATCCGGCCATGGTGGAGCTATTCGATGACGGCGTCGTCGTCGAACTGCCGGCGCTGGCTGCGATCAGCATCGTCCGCAGAATCGAAGCGCGGCGGCGCGATGTGCCGATTCTGGTCATCTCGGCCGAGGCCGAATCGTTGCGACGCGCGCTGCCATCGGTCCGGGTGATCCGACCTGACGACGTCGACGACGATCTCGTTTCGGCGATGGATCTCGCGCTGGCGGGGCAGCAACTGAGGCAAACGGGATAAAAAAATGCCCGTTGCTCGGCAGTCGCAACGGGCTGGCGCGCTAGAGTGCGCCCACTGGGTCGCCGCAGTTTTCGGATCAGCGACGGCGACCAACTTACAGCCGCGGCGGCCGCGCGTCTCCACGTTTTTGGAAGGCTCAGCCGCTACATCCCGATTGGGTGCCACACCGTCTTCATCTCCTGGAAATCGAAGATGGCGTAGGGCGACTGCGAGCGCGTGGCATCGTCCCAGCCGATCTTGCCGGCGTTGAAGTGGACGACCCGCTTGACGTTCTCGGCGGCGGTCTTCTGCACGCCGGCGATGGCAACGTCCGCGACGCCGGTCGTATCGATGGCGTTGACGTCCATGTGCGCCGCGAGCCACGGCACCAGCTCCGTCTTGAGGCCGGAGATGAGGTTGACGACGCCCGCGGGAACGTCGCTGGTCTCGAAGATCTCGCCGAGGGTGATGGCGGCGAGCGGACGAGACTCGGAAGTGATCGCGACCACAACGTTGCCGCCGACGATCGCCGGCGCGATGCGGCTGACCAGCCCGAGAAGCGACGGTTCTTCCGGCGCGACCACGCCGACGACGCCGGTCGGTTCGGGGACGGTGAAGTTGTAATACGGACCGGCCACCGGATTGACGGAGCCGAAAACCTGCGGGTATTTGTCGCTCCAGCCAGCGTAGTAAACCCAGCGGTCGGTGAGCGCGGCCACTTCGCGGCGGGCATCGGCAGCCGTTGAACCCTGGCGTCGCAACTCATCGACGAGTTCGGCCGCGCGCGACTCGCAGACTTCGGCGAGCCGATAAAGAATCTGGCCGCGATTGAAGGCTGTTTTTCCGCTCCATCCCGAAAATGCTTTACGGGCTGCCTGCACGGCATTGCGCAGGTCTTTTCTCGATCCGCGGCAGGCGTTGGCGAGCACCTCTCCCCCTTTGCCTTTGACGGCATAGAAGCGGCCGGATTCCGTGCGAGGAAACTCGCCGTTGATGTAGAGCTTGTACGTCTTGCGGACGTTCAGTCTCATGACAGCACCACATACGGCGACAGGCCGTGCAATCCGCCTTCGCGGCCGAAACCCGATTCCTTGTAGCCGCCGAAGGGAGAAGCGGGATCGAACTTGTTGTAGGTATTCGCCCAGATCACGCCGGCGCGAAGTTTCTGCGCCATCTTGAGAATGCGCGAGCCTTTTTCCGTCCAGACGCCGGCCGATAATCCATACGGCGTGTTGTTGGCCTTTTCAATGGCTTCTTCCGGCGTGCGGAAGGTCAATACCGACAATACCGGTCCGAAGATCTCTTCCTGGGCGATGCGGCTTGACGCGGCCACGCCTGTAAAGAACGTCGGACGGAACCAGAAGCCGCGGTCGGGAACGCTGCACGAGGACTGGAAAATCTCCGCCCCTTCTTCCGTGCCGCTGTCGACGAGCTCCTGAATCTTTTCGAGTTGCGCGCGCGAGTTGATGGCGCCGACGTCGGTGTTCTTATCGAGCGGATTGCCAACGCGCAGCGTTCCGATCCGTTCGCGCAGTTTGCGGACCACAGGTTCGAGGATCGACTCCTGCAGAAAGAGGCGCGAACCGGCACAGCAAACGTGTCCCTGATTGAAGTAGATGCCGTTGATGATGCCTTCGACCGCCTGGTCGATCGGCGCGTCCTCGAAGACGATGTTCGGTGCCTTGCCGCCCAGTTCCAGCGTCAGTTTCTTGTGCGTACCGGCCAGCGAGCGTTGAATCCGTTTCCCGACGTCGGTCGAACCGGTGAAGGCGATCTTGTCGACGCCCGGGTGATTGACGAGCGCGGCGCCGGTCGCGCCCGCACCGGTGATGATGTTGACGACGCCCGGCGGGAGATCGGCTTCCTGGATGATTTCGGCAAGCATCAGCGAGGTGATCGACGTCGTTTCCGCCGGCTTCAGGACGACGGTGTTTCCCGCCGCCAGCGCCGGGGCCAGTTTCCACGCCGCCATCAGCAGCGGGAAGTTCCACGGAATGATCTGGCCGGCCACCCCGACCGGCGAGACATTGCGATTGGGAAATGCGTATTCGAGTTTGTCGGCCCAGCCGGCGTAATAAAAGAAATGGGCGGCGGCGAGCGGGATGTCGACGTCGCGCGATTCCTTGATCGGCTTGCCGCCGTTCATCGTTTCGGCGACGGCCAGTCCGCGCGATTTTTCCTGAATCAGGCGCGCAATGCGGAAAATGTATTTGGCGCGTTCGGAGGCCGGTAGTTTCCGCCACACTTTCTCATACGCGCGGCGCGCTTCTTTGACGGCGCGATCGACATCGTCCGCGTCCGCCTCCGCCATTTCCGACAACGTCTCTTCCGTGGCCGGATTGATGGTCTCGAACCAGCGCTTCGAGTGCGGTTCGACGAACTTGCCGCCGATGAAAAGGTTGTAGCGCGGCTGGATCGTTACGTGATCCGTTGCCTCCAGCGACGGCGAATAATGCCATTCCGTCAATGCACTGGAGGCGGCTCCGGGTGTGAGACGGTCGCGGGTCTCGATCGTTGTCGTTGTCATGAAAATCCTCAGTCGAGCGTGAAGTAGTCGCCCGATTGATACGCGCCTGTTTTTTCTTTGCGCAATTGCATCAACACGTCATTGAGAAGCGACGACGCGCCGAAACGGAAAAGGTCGGGAGTCATCCACTCGCCGCCCATGGTCTCGTACAGGAGCACGAGATACGCGAGCGCGAGCTTGGCCGTTGCGATGCCGCCGGCCGGCTTCATGCCGATTTTCTTGCCGGTGACGTGCAGGAAATCGCGGATTGCTTCGAGCATGACCAGCGTCACCGGCAACGTCGCATTCGTCGTCACTTTGCCGGTGGACGTTTTGATGAAATCGGCGCCGGCGAACATGGCGATCAGCGACGCTTTGCGGACCTGGTCGTAATTGGCCAGCTCGCCCGTCTCCAGAATCACCTTCAAATGTGCCGGGCCGCACGCTTCCTTGACCTCGGCGATCTCATCGAACACCTTTTGATAATTGCCCGACAGAAACGCGCCGCGGTCGATGACCATGTCGATCTCGTCGGCGCCGGCCGCGACTGCCTGCCGCGTCTCGGAGACTTTGACGTCGATGTAGGTCTGCCCGCTCGGAAATCCGGTGGCCACCGAGGCGATGTGAATGCCGGTGCCGGCCACGGCTTGCTTCACGAATGGCACCATGGCCGGATAGACACAGACGGCGGCGACATGCGGGATCTCGCGGTCGGACGGATCGGGGCGGATCGCTTTCTGGCAGAGCGCCCACACCTTGCCCTGCGTGTCTTTCCCTTCGAGCGTGGTGAGATCCATCATGCTGATGATCAGCTTCAGGCCCCAAACCTTCGACTCTTTCTTCAGCGACCGTTTCGCCAGCGACGCGGCACGCTCCTCGGCGGCGATGGCGTCGACGCCATGCGCCATCTCAAGGGCGTCGGCAATGCTGCGGCGAAAGATCGCGGGAGGAAACGCAGGCGGCTGCGTGATGAGGGATTCGCTCATGGACTGTCAAAAATAGCAGAGAAGAAGAACGAAGGGTGAAGAGTGAAGGGTGAAGAGTGAAAAAGGGTGAAGAACGAAGCGAATGCTTCACTCTTCACCCTTCACTCTTCACTCTTGTTTTTTAGTGCGCGGCGCGGCGCCGGTTCAGAACCTCGGTGACCTGCGACCACTGGCCGTTCGCGAAGGTCCACAGATCCGACAGATAGAAGCCGCTGTAGCCGCCGAACATCACCAGCTGGTTGCGAATCGGATCGAGTGCGAAGCCGGCGTTCTCGCGCTCGGGCGGCGTGAGGGTCGAGGTGATTTTCGTCCAGGTCGTGCCATCCCAGTCCCACGTGTCGTTTGCGTAGAGCTGCACCTGGTTGTTGTTGGTCGCATCCGTGTCGACGCGGATTCCGCCGAACAGGATTGCGTGGTTCGTCTTCGGATCGATCGCGATCTCTGCGCCGTAGCGCATGCCGGGCGTGGTACTTGGCGTCAGCTGGGTCCAGCCGGCGCCATCAAAGGACCACATGTCACTGAACCGCGTCAGGCGAGCGTCAGATGTGACGCGCCCGAGGCCGCCGTAGAGGACGGTCTTTTTCAGGATTGGGTCGTACCACATCGACGTCAGCGTCCGCGACGGCGCCGGATTCTTCTTCACCTGCGCCCAGACGGTTCCGTCGTAGGTCCAGGTCTGATTGAGATAGATGTTGTTGCCGTCCAGGCCGCCGAAGTAAACGGTCTTCTTCAGATTCTGGTCATAGACGAGGCTTGCGAAGCGGTGTGGCGGCGGCGCTGTCTTCGTGGCATCGAACTGCGTCCACGTCGTGCCGTCGAACTCCCAGGTGGCGCTGCCGGAACAGAGGAGAACTAACTTGGAGCGATCGGTATCGTACGCGGCGAGCGGCGACGCGCAGTCCGTCGGCTGGTTTGAATCGGTGACCGCACGGAACACGCCGTTCTGATAGGTCCAGAGGTCGAAGAAATTGAGGGCGTCGTTCACGCCGCCAAACATGTAGATGACTTTGTGGACCGGGTCGGACGTGAAGGTGAAGAGCGAGCGCGGCGCCGGATAGGCGGCATCGCCGGCCACGCTCCACGCCTTGTCCGCATAGGTGAACGTCGCGGTGACGAGGACGCCCACGACCGGCTCGCCGCCGAACAGCACGGCGTTCTGGTGATCGGGATCGAACGTCAGCGCCGATCCGACGTACGCGCCGGCGAATTGCGTCAGATCGACTTTCGTCCAGTTCGTGCCGTCCCACTCGTACGATTCCTCGGTGCTGAGTGACGTCGCGCAGACACCGCCCGTGTAGAGGATGGTGTTGTTCGAGCTTTGCCACGTCACCGCACCTTCGTTGGCGCACGTCGGCAGCACGGTCGGAGTCAGCTGCTTCCACGTTGCGGTCGCGGGATCCCAGGCGTACATCACCGTGGCCGAGGTCGCGTTCAGGGCCAGCATGATGGTCTGTTTGCGGACCGGGTCGTATTCGAGGAGCGGCTTGGTTACGGCAGGGCCCTCGGCGAGGACCTGCGTCCAGTTCGTGCCGTCGAACTCCCACGTGTCGTGCAGCGCGATGTCAGTCTCGGTCAAGCCGTCGGCGCTGTAGGTCTGATGGAAGCCGCCGAAGAGCACGATGCGATCGCGCGCGGAATCGTATGCGGCGCCGGCGAGCTCCCGGACCGGCGGCGCGCTGGTGGTGTTGATCGGAGTCCAGTCGTTGCCGTCGAAACTCCAGGTATCGTTGAGATTGAGCTTGCCCTGCCGGCCGCCGAAGACGACGACGCGATTTCTCGCGGAGTCGAACACCATCGAATGAGCGGCGCGCGCCGAGGGGCTGTGCGGCGGGAAAACCTGAAGCCAGCGGCTGCCGGTCCACTCCCAGGTGTCGGACAGCTGGTATTGCACCTTCGTGCCGGCGTCGAGAGTGGTCAGGCCGCCGAAGAGGACGGCGCGGTGGATAGCTGGATCCCAAACCATCCTGCTTTCGAAGCGGCCCGACGGCGAGCCCGCGAACGCGCTGACAGCGGCGAGAAGGGAAATGATGCAGAGGAAAAAACCGCGCTTCAGCGAGTGATCGCTCATCAGTATTTGTTTGCCCCTGAAAGGTATGAGACCTGGAAATTTGCTCCCGTCTCGAACCGGTCGGCCGGAACACAAATTTCTCCTGTATGACGGGCCAGGGGACAAAAGGAAACGGCCGGCAAGGGTGCCGGCCGTGACGTGCTACGGCCTCGGATTAAGGCCGTAGTGTTCCGCAATCGTGACGAGTTGCTGCTCGGCGTCATCCTGGCCGAGCCTGGTCCGGATGCTCTCGATTTCCGCGAGGTCGGTGCTCTCCAGCACGAATCCGTGTGAGCTGAGCGCCTCCTGCGGATTCTCGACGAGCCGCTTCCTGAACTCAGGATGTTCGATGGCGCGCCGAACGACGGCGCCAATCATCTCGTTTCGCATTGATGTTCCTCCGGGGTGAGGAAGAGCAAGGGCTGCGCCCGCGATCACGTAGCGCCGACTAGATCCGGATCCGTACCGTCGCCAGCGTTTCGTCGGGATGGATCTTCTTCGGCGCGCCGATGTTGTTCCGCGCGCGTTCGATGGTCAGGTCGACGTGTTTTGCGAAGGCGATGCGGATGCCGGCGTCGATCTTGGTCCAGTTCCACCAGATGCTCGGCGCGGGATAGAGCGCTCCGTTCCCTTTGAATCCGTAGTGCAGCTCGCTCCAGCGCACGGCCGGCTGGATGCTCTGCAGAAAACTCTCGCCGCCGACCGATGGACCGGCCGCCCAGTCGAATTTGTAGCCGAACTCCCCTTCCGCGCCGCTGCGATGCATGCCGGCGACATTTTGGCTGGTGAATTGGATCGTCGACGTCAAGCCTCTCCACTCGGTGTAGATCCGGGCGCCCATCTCTTCCTTCTTGTCGCCGCGAATCGGCAAGCCCTTGTCGAGTGGTCCTTCGAGCAGATCGAGATCGACGCCGTAGAACGTGCCGGTCAATGGCGCGTTTTCGTCGTCGCGGAGATTGCGGCGGTAGTGGAAGGCGACGGCGTCGAAGCCGAATGTCTGTGCGTCGTTTTGCCAGCGATAGCCGAGGCCTTGGCCGAAGGACATGTTCTTCGTGTCGAGGGCCAGATCCTCGACACGCGTGTCATAGAGGATCGGGAAGCCGGACTTCAACTTCGGATCGGGATTCGGCTGCAGCAGTTCCTTGATGCCGTTGTCGCCCGCGAGCGCGTTCGGATCGCGGAAGTAGAGCGGATTGCCGCTCGTACCGGTCAGCCGCCAGTAGAAGTTGCGGCCGATGGAGCCGCCGGTCATGACGCCGACATCCTCGAAGCGATTGAACGACGTCGCGACGAGACCATAGCTTTCGAGCACGCGGATGGGCTGGCGTTCCATCTTCACGAACTTGCCGAGTTGGACGAAGAACGATGTCCGGTCCGGCCGCGCCAGGAATTCGGGACGCGGTCCGATCTGGATCCAGAGTTCATCGGCGTCGACTTGCCGGTCGGCGCTGGTCGGATTGCGGCGGTATTTGTCCTGCGCGTGCAGTTGCGTGTGCGCGAGGAACCACGAGCCGTAGCCGAGGTCGAGCTTGATCTGGGCCACGCTCAGCTCCGCGTGCGAGCCGGCATTGACGGTCTCCTCGAATCCGACGGTCTGTCCGACCGGCAGAAAGCTCGACGGGAACGGAAACTTGAGCGCGAACTTTTCTTCTTTGCTGTCGCGATAGTTGGCGCGCAGCTCGATGCGCGACTTGAACGTCCAGTCGCTGGTCGTCTGTGCGAAGAGAGGAATGGCTGTGAATAGACCGATTGCCGCCGCGGCGATTCGTCGCATGTTGTCTCCAGATACGTGGCGGGGAGCCTTTTGGATTGTAGCGGATCAGCGGAGTAGTGCGGGCGTCTCGCCTGCAGCCGGCGTGGCGTCTCGCCCGACGGGGGTTTGTGTGCAAGCCGTGCGATCGTCACTGAAACCACCGCCGGGCGAGGATGCCCGCACTACGCTTTCAGAAACTTCGTCATCAGCATCGCGATCATCGCGATCCCCAACGCGTAGCGGTAGTAGATGAAGACGTGGGTGGTGTGCGTGCGGAGGTAGCGGATCAGGAACCAGATCGAGGCGTAGCCGGAGATGAAGGCGACGGCGATGGCGACGGCGATCGGCGTCCAGCCGAGCGCGCCGAGGGCGTGGCGTTCTTTGAAGAGCTCGAGCACGCCCGCGCCGCCGACTGCCGGAATCGATAGCAGAAACGAATAGCGCGCTGCGGTCGGCCGGTCGATGCCGCGAAAAATCGCGGTCATGATCGTGGAGCCGCTGCGCGAGGAGCCGGGAATCAGCGCCAGACATTGCCCGAGTCCGATCGCCACGCCGTCGGCGACGGTCATGTCGTCGAACTGCCGCAGTTGTTTCCGCTTCGCGTACCACTCGGCGATCTGCATCAGGATCGCGACCACGATCACCATGGTCGTCACGATCCAAAGTCCGCGAAACGTCGACTCGATGTGCTTCTTGAAAAGCAATCCGAGGACGACGATCGGGATCGTACCGATGACGACCAGCCATGCCTCGCGCGAGTCGACGTCCGCCAGCGGCCGGCGCGTGATCAGTCCGCGGAAGAAGCCGGCGATGAGACGGACGATGTCGCGAAAAAAGTAAATGATCGCCGCGAGCAGTGTTCCGAACTGAATCACCGCCGACACGGCAGCGCCGGGATCGCCCCAGCCGAGAATCGACGGCACGATCAGCAGATGCGCGGTGGAGCTGACGGGGATGAATTCGGTGAGGCCCTGCACGAGGCCGAGGACGATGGCTTCGAGGATGGTCATTGGTTCTACATCTCCCAGATCACCGGCAGAATCATCGGACGGCGACCCATCTCTTTGCGGAAGTAGCGCTTGAGCAACGCCCGCATTTTTTCCTGCGCGACGTCGTGGTCGAGCAGTTCATCGGGCGGACTCGCGTGCAGCATCTGCACGAGTTGTGCGCGGACGTCGGCGAGGATGTCCTGGCTCTCATCGACGTGCAGAAGTCCGCGCGTGATGATCTCCGGCTCACGACTAACATGGCCACTGGAATCGATCGCCACAACGACGATCACGAACCCATCCTCGGCGAGATGCTGGCGATCGCGCACGACAATCTCGGGCACTTCTTCCGCCTCGCCGTCGATGAACACCTTGCCGTGCTCGACACTGTCCGGCAGCACGGTGACCTCGCCGTTTTCGATCGATGCAACCTGGCCATTCGTGATGACGACGCCGTGCGGAACGCCGACGCTCTTCGCTAATCGCGCATGGTGAATGAGGTGCCGCAACGTGCCGTGAATGGGGATGAAAAACTTCGGCCGGGTGACATTGAGCATCAGCTTCAGCTCTTCTTCGCACGCATGCCCCGACACATGCACGTCCGAATTCTCCCAGTTCAGCACCTCGGCGCCGCGGCGATAGAGGTTGTCGATGACGTGCGAGACGGATCGCTCGTTCCCCGGGATCACGCGCGCGGAGATGACGACGACGTCGCCGCGCTGCACCTCGACCTGTTTGTGCTCGCCGATGGCCATCCGCGAAAGCGCCGATCGCGGCTCGCCCTGCGTGCCGGTGGTGAGGATCACGACTTCATCGTCGGCGTAGTCGGACGGCGTCGCGTTCGCGCCGGGGCGTTGCTCGCGCGCGATGCGGAGGTAGCCTAGGCGTTCGGCGGTTTCGGCGTTGTCGACGAGCGAGCGGCCGATGAGAAAGACTTTTCGCTTGTACTTGCGCGCGGTGTCAACGATCTGCTGCACGCGATGGATGTGCGACGCGAACGTAGTGACGATGATGCGGCCGGTGGCGTTCGCGAAAATGTTTCCGAGGCCGCGTCCGACGCTTTTTTCCGAGGCGCCGTGTCCGGGCACGAGCGCGTTGGTGGAGTCACTCATCAGCGCGAGGACGCCTTCTTCGCCATACGCGGCAAAGCGCGCGAGATCGGTGCGCTTGCCGTCGACCGGCGTGTGATCGATTTTGAAATCGCCGGTGTGAATCAGCGTTCCGGCCGGCGTTCGGATGGCCAGTCCGATCGCGTCGACGATCGAATGTGTGACCTGAATTGCTTCGACGCGGAATGGGCCGATATTGACGATGTCGCGCGGCATGAAGGCGCGGAGCTCGACATTGTCGATCGCGAACTCCTCCAACTTGTCACGCACGAATCCGAGCGTGAGCGGCATTCCGTAGACCGGCACATTCAACTTCTCGACGAGGAACGGGACGGCGCCGATGTGGTCCTCGTGACCGTGCGTGAGAAAGACCGCCTTCACCAACTCCGGGCGCTCGAACAGATACGACATGTCCGGCACGATGACGTCGACGCCGAGCGTGGTCGCGTCGGGGAACATCATTCCGCAGTCGACGACGATGGCCGCGTCGCCATATTCGTAGACCATCAGATTCATCCCGATCTCGCCGAGGCCGCCGAGCGGGATGATTCGCAACGCCGGTTGCGGCGTCGCGTCGATGGCGATCTCGGTCACGGATAAATCCGGTTCAGCATTCGCGGATACGGGATCGTTTCGCGGAGATGCGGAACGCCGCTGATCCAGGCGACGCAGCGCTCGATGCCCATGCCGAAGCCGGAGTGCGGGAAGGTGCCGTACTTGCGCACGTCGAGATACCACTGGAACTTCTCGACCGGCAGGTTGTGCAGCTTGATGCGTTCGAGCAGCAGGTCGTGATCGTGGATGCGCTGCGAGCCGCCGATGATTTCGCCATAGCCCTCGGGCGCGATCATGTCGAGGCCGAGGACGACCGAGGGATCGTTCGGATCGGGCTGCATGTAGAACGCTTTGATGTCGGTCGGATAACGGCTGATCATCACCGGACGATCGAACGAATTCGCGATGACGGTCTCTTCATCGCCGCCGAGGTCGTCGCCGAATTTCGCTTCCATCCCTTTCGATGCGAGGAGGTCGATCGCTTCGCGATACGTGATGCGCGGGAACGGGCGTTTGACGTTTTCGAGCTTCGACTGATCGCGCTCCAGTGTCTTCAACTCTTCCTGGCACCGCTCCAGCGCACGCGTGACGAGGTATTCGACGAACTCCTCGGCCAGCGACTGCAAGCCTTCGAACTCGAGGAAGGCGACCTCGGGCTCGACCATCCAGAACTCCATGAGGTGCCGGCGCGTCTTCGATTTTTCCGCGCGGAACGTCGGGCCGAAACAGTAGACCTTTCCGAACGCGGCAGCTGCCGGCTCGAGATACAGCTGACCCGACTGCGACAGATACGCTTTCTCGCCGAAGTAGTCGGTCTCGAACAATGTCGACGTTCCCTCGGCCGCATTCGCGGTGAGGATGGGCGAGTCGATGAGGACGAAATCGCGATCGTAGAAAAAGTCGCGAATCCCTTTCTCGACTTCGTTGCGAATGCGCAGAACGGCGTGCTGCTTCGACGACCGCAGCCAGAGATGGCGGTGGTTCATCAGAAAGTCGGTGCCGTGCTCCTTCGGCGAAATCGGATACTCCGCCGCAGCGCCGAGGATTTCGAACGTTTCGACGCCCAGCTCCACGCCGCCAGGCGCACGTCCCTCTTCGCGAACAGTCCCGGTGACGCGCACCGAGGCTTCCTGCGTTGCCGCATCCGCCGC
>JBAVBF010000411.1:0-1809 GCA_049586115.1 Thermoanaerobaculia bacterium
GCCGCTCGCGATCACCGGCGCGATGTACGCCATCGGCGTCGTGCGAATGAAGGGAATCCGAAAATGGCAGATCGCCTCCTTCGCCGCAGGATGGATCGCTCTCGTCATCGCGCTCGTCTCCCCGCTCGACGCACTCGGCGGCATCCTCTTCTCCGCGCACATGGCGCAACACGAAATGCTGATGATCGTGGCCGCGCCGCTGCTCGTTTTCGGACGTCCGCTTATCGCCTTTCTTTGGGCGCTGCCGCAGCGATGGCGCGTCCCCGTCGGACGTTTCTTCCAACGCGAGCCGATCGCGCACACCTGGACCTGGATCACCGGCGCGCTCGTCGTCACGATCCTGCACGCCGTCGCGCTGTGGGTCTGGCACATCCCGTCGTGGTACGAAGCGACGCTGCGCAACGACGGCATCCACGCGCTGCAGCACATCAGTTTTCTCCTGACGGCCACGCTGTTCTGGTGGTCGCTGACGCACGGACGCTACGGCCGCCTCGGCTACGGCGCGGCGGTCGTTTACGTTTTCGCCACGGCCGGCCACAGCGGCGCGCTCGGCGCGCTCATTACATTCGCGCCGCATCTGTGGTATCCGATCTACGGCGCGCGCACCGCGGCGTGGGGCCTGAACGCGATCGAAGATCAACAACTGGCCGGCTTGATCATGTGGATTCCCGCCGGCGTCCTGTTCACGATTCTCGGCATCGCGATTTTCGCCGCATGGCTTGGTGAAGCCGAGCGCCGCGTCGCGCTCGGCTCGAGCGACGCGCTGCGAAAGGAAGAACGTTGAAACGAACTCTGATCCTGATTCTGCTGCTCGCCGTCTGCAAGCGTCCCGAGTCCGCCGCTCCCGTCGCGGGCGACGCGAACCGCGGCAAGCAACTCATCGAACAATACGGCTGCAACTCCTGCCACATCGTACCCGGCGTCGAAGGAGCAAAAGGGATGGTCGGTCCGTCGCTCGAGCACGTCGCGTCGCGACAGATCATCGCTGCCAAGCTTCCCAACTCGCAGCCGAACATGACCGCGTACATCCAGAACCCGCAGATGGCGAATCCCGACAACGTGATGCCAAACCTCGGCGTAAAACGGGACGAGGCTCGCGACATCGTCGCGTACCTCTACACATTGAAATGAAGGCGCAAAGTCACACCGCACAGACAGGGGTGTCTGCGCCACATAAACGCGGCTGGTGTGGCACAGACACTCTTGTCTGTGCGGTCCGGCCGACTCTGAGTTGCATCCTCTTTCTTCTGATCGCGACAACCGCCGCCGCGAAACTCTTCGTCACCAGCGAACGCGCCGGCACGGTCACGATGATCGACGGCGCGGCGATGAAGACGATCGCCGTCGGCACGCGTCCACGCGGAATCGTCCTGAGTCCCGACGGCAAGCGGCTCTACGTCGCCGTCAGCCACTTTCGTGGCCAGTTTTCGAAAACGGCGGACGGCGTGGTCGCGATCGATCCGATGACGCTGAAGATCATCCGCCGCTACAAAGCGGGCACCGATCCCGAAGGCATCGCGATTACGCCGGATGGGAAGCGATTCTGTGTTGCGAACGAAGACGCGGGAACGGCATCGATCGTCGACGTCGGCAGCGGACGAAACGTCTCGCTCGTCACCGGCACGGAACCGGAGGGCGTGGCCGCCAGCTACGACGGAACGCTGATCTACGTGACCGCGGAGACGAGCAACACCGTCACAGTGATCGATCCGAAAGCCAATGCCGTCGTCGCGAATGTCTTCGTCGATGCCCGCCCGCGCGCGGCCGTGTTCGCGCGCGACGGCGTCCGCGCGTATGTGAGTTCTGAAG
>JBAVBF010000412.1:0-1573 GCA_049586115.1 Thermoanaerobaculia bacterium
TTAAAATGCACCCAGGGAAAATCAATCGTAAATTCCATTTCGCTGAAGGGCGGAGAAGAAGAATTTATTCGTCAGGCAAAAATTGTAAAAAAGTATGGCGCGGCTGTTGTTGTAATGTTATTTGATGAACAAGGACAAGCTGACTCTACACCGCGCAGAATTGAAATTGCAAAACGAGCGTACGATATTCTTGTCAATAAAATAAATTTTCATCCGCAGGATATAATTTTCGACCCGAATATTTTTCCGGTTGCAACAGGAATGGAAGAGCATCGCAAGAATGCCTTGAGCTATTTCGAAGCAACAAAATGGATTAAAGAAAATCTTCCGTATGCAAAAGTTTCGGGAGGTGTAAGCAATGTTTCGTTTTCATTCCGCGGCAACGATCATGTACGCGAAGCCATTCATGCTGCGTTTTTATATCACGCTGTAAAACATGGTATGGATATGGGCATTGTAAACCCGGGACAGTTGATTGTTTATGATGAAATAGAAAAAGAATTGCTGGAGTTAGTGGAAGATGTTTTGTTGGATAGAAGAGATGATGCAACGGAACGATTAATTAATCATGCGGAAAAAGTAAAAGGTGCGGGTAAAGAAAAAGATGTAAAGGATGAAGAGTGGAGAAAGGGAACGGTTGAAGAACGAATTTCACATTCTCTTGTAAAAGGAATCACCGATTATATCGAAGTTGATATTGAAGAAGCACGAAACAAATACGAAAAACCATTGCACATTATTGAAGGACCGCTGATGGTCGGAATGAATGTGGTAGGGGATTTATTCGGAGCAGGAAAAATGTTTTTGCCACAAGTGGTCAAGAGTGCACGCGTAATGAAAAAAGCTGTCGCGTATTTAGAACCTTACCTGGAAAAAGAAAAAGTGGTTGGTTCCAAAAATGGAAAAGTCCTGCTTGCAACGGTTAAGGGAGATGTGCATGACATCGGAAAAAATATTGTTGGCGTAGTGATGGCTTGCAATGGGTATGATATTGTGGATTTGGGGGTAATGGTTTCGAGTGATAAAATTCTTGCAAAAGCAAAAGAAGAGCAGGTTGACATTATTGGCCTGAGCGGATTGATTACGCCATCGCTTGATGAAATGGTACACGTTGCAAAGGAAATGACACGCGAAGGTTTTACTATTCCGCTGTTGATTGGCGGAGCAACAACAAGCAAAGTTCACACTGCTGTAAAAATAGAGCCGCATTATGCGCATCCTGTTGTGCACGTAAATGATGCTTCGCGAAGTGTGCCTGTCGTTAGTAATTTGCTTTCAAAAGATTTGAGAGAAAATTATATCAAAGAAGTACGCGCAGAAAATGAACGCACACGCGGGTATCATAAAGCAGACAGGGCAAAATCAAATTTCATCACTATCGGGCAGGCAAGAGGAAATAAATTTGAATTGAACGGAGCGGTTGTTCCAAAACCAAATTTTACCGGCACAAAAGTTTTTGAAGATTATTCTTTAGAAGAAATTTCACAATACATTGACTGGACTCCTTTTTTCATCAGTTGGGAAATGAAAGGCAGCTATCCAAAAATTTTAAAAGACGCAACAAGAGGAAAGG
>JBAVBF010000413.1:0-13812 GCA_049586115.1 Thermoanaerobaculia bacterium
CCGTCGTGCGGTCGCCGGGCTTGATGTCGATCGCCGAAACGTACATGTCGGCAGGAAGGTTCGTCGGTATCGGGAAGCAGCGATACATGTCGCCGGTGACGGGCGGCTTGTACGCCTCGGGATACGACAGCACAAGATCAGGTTGTCCGAGTGCCCAGCCGCCATCGAAGTTCAGCGGCGTCGGCAGATCGGCGACGTTTCCCCGCGGCGCGCCGTTGTCGACCCATTTGGCGATGGTATCGATCTCGTCCTGGTTGAGAACGCGGGCGTCGGCGAAATCACCGCACGCGGGCGTGGCCTTCCACGGCGGCATCAGGTGCTGCTGCGTTTCGAACTTGATGGCGTCGGCATGCGGCGCGGCGTCGCCGTACGTCATCAGCGAGAACGGCGCGATGTCGCCGGGGTGGTGGCAGGTCTGGCAGCGGTTCTGAAAAATGCGGACGACTTCGTTGCTGAACGTCGGGGCGCCGGCGACCGGCGGCACGGGCGGATGCAGCACGGCACGCTGCCGGGCGGCGACGAGCGCGAAGACAAAGGCAGACGCAAGGATGATGCGGCGCATGGCGGGAGGCGCAACATCATACGCCGCCGACGATTCCCCGTCGTCCTACTTGCCCCTTTTGAGTGTCCCGCCGTCGTACGCGATCTTTCCGTCGACGATCGTCAGCTCGCTTTTCGTGTCGGGAAGGGCATCGGCGGAAACGCGAAAGATGTCCTGAGACAGGATCGCCAAATCGGCGAGCTTGCCGGCGGCGATGGTCCCCTTTTCGTTTTCCGCGAACTCCGCAAACGCGCTGCCGCGCGTGTACGCGTCGACCGCCTCCTCGCGCGTGATCGCTTCCGCTGCGTTGCCCGGCATCGTCGTGATGAGCAGGAGATTCAGTCCGGGATTCATCGGACCGTCGGACCCGATCGCGATCGGCACACCGGCCTTCAACAGCGACTTCACCGGCATGTACGGACCCTTCGGAAAGAGCGGCCGCGCAACGATGTGCGTGGGATTGAGCACGACGACCACGCCGAATTCTTTGGCGAGGGGGATGAGGTCGGGATGCAATCCGTCGCCGTGTTCGATGCGCACGCGCTTCTTGCGCCACTCCTCGGCCGGCCCGACCGCGCGCATGGCGTCAAAGACGGCGGCGGCGGTACGGTCGCCGACGACATGAAGCAGCGTCTGCTCTTTCGAATCGAACGCTTCCTTCATGATCGCCTTGATCTCGTCGGGCGCGAAGTTCAGCTTTCCCATCTTGTCCGTCGTGCCGGGATACGGCAGACGGACGGCCGCGCCCTGCTCGACCGGCGTGCCGTCGAGGATCCATTTCGTCCCGCTGATGATCGATAGCGGCCGTTCGCGCGAGGTCACCGGCAGCGTCGCCCCTTCGCTCGCGTCGCGCGAGGCGGTCTCGCTCATTGGCATGCGGATCATGCGGATGCGGATTGCCGCGGGCGCGTGCCGTTCAACTTTTTCGTAGCGCGTCAACGGGAACATGGACATGTTCTGAATCGACGTGATGCCGAAGCCGAGGGCGCGATCGGAGTAAGCCTTGAGTTGATCGGCGGCGTCGGCATCCGAAACCGTGTCGGCCAGTCTCCGTTCCGCGTTCCAGTCGGCGTACTCGAACATCTTGCCGGTCAGATGGTGGCTCTCGTCGCGCTCGAAGGAGCCGCCGGCCGGATCGACTGCTGAATCGCGAATGCGCAACGCATTCATCGCCTCGCTGCTCAGGATCGTCCCGTGCCCGGTCCATACCCCGAGCACAACCTTGCGATGCTGCGCGACCTTGTCGAGCGCCTGCGCGGTCACCGCAGGATCGTCGAGCAGCTTCGGTGAGACGCTCCCGTAGATCCAGACATCGCCCGGCGTCTCTTCCGCCGCGTTCGCCAGCGCGGCGCTGACCAGAGGCCACGCCGCATTCTCTTCCGGCGACACCGTAAAGCCTTCTGGCCGCGGACCCTGATGCGTGTGCGCGTCGTTGAAGCCGGGAACGACGACGCGTCCGCCGGCGTCGATGCGGTTTGTCTTGCGATCGGCCATCGCCATGATTTCGCCGTTCGTTCCGACGGCGACGATCTTGTTGTCCTGAATCGCCAAAGCCTCCGCGAACCGATGTGCAGGATCGCTCGTGAAAACCTTGGCGTGATGGATGATCAGGTCGGGCGCGGCCTGTGCGAGTGCGATGGCAGGAAGCGACGCGAGAACGGCAGCGAGCAGCAGACGTTTCATGACGGGCCTCCGGATGCGTCGAATTTTGTAACCGCAGGCTCAGATGTTTTCGACGATCGCGCGGCCGAATTCGCTCGTGGAGACTTTCGTCGCCCCTTGCATCTGCCGCTCGAGGTCGTACGTGACCTTCTTCTGAGCAATCGTCGAGGCGATGGCGCGCTCGATGGCGTCGGCCGCTTCCCACCACTTCAGATGGCGCAGCATCATCACGCCGGACAGGATCAACGATCCGGGATTGATCATGTCCTTGCCGGCGTATTTCGGCGCGGTGCCGTGCGTCGCTTCGAAGATGGCCACCTCGTCTGATTCATTCGAGCCCGGCGCCATGCCGAGGCCGCCGACCTGAGCGGCGAGGGCGTCGGAGAGATAGTCGCCGTTGAGGTTCGTCGTGGCGATGACCGAGTACTCACTCGGCCGCAGCAGCACCTGCTGGAACATCGAGTCAGCGATGCGGTCCTTGATGATGATCCTGCCGCCGGCTCCATCCGTCCCAACCTCGGACTCCGGAATGGTGACGTCGCCGAACTCCTCACGCGCCAGCTCGTAGCCCCAGTCTTTGAAGCCGCCCTCGGTGAACTTCATGATGTTGCCTTTGTGCACGAGCGTGACGGAATCGCGCTTCGCAGCGATCGCGTATTCGATCGCTTTCCGCACCAGCCGCTTCGAGCCGAACTCGGAGACCGGCTTGATTCCGATGGCCGAGCCTTCGCGGATCTTGCTGCCGCCGCGGCGCTCCATCGCATTCAGAAATCCGATGATGTTCCGCGCCCCCTCGGACTCGGCAGGCCATTCGATGCCGGCGTACACGTCCTCGGTATTCTCGCGAAAGATGACCATGTCCACCCTGCCCGGCTCTTTCACCGGAGAAGGCACACCTTCGAAATAGCGGACCGGACGCACACACGCGTACAGATCGAGCACCTGACGCAGAGTGACGTTCAGCGAGCGGATGCCGCCGCCCACCGGTGTCGATAGCGGCCCCTTGATCGAGACGCGATAGTCGCGGATGGCATCGAGCGTTGCCTGCGGCAGGTATTCGCCGGTCGCGGCGAACGCCTTGTCGCCGGCGAGCACTTCGAACCACTGAAACTTCTTCCTGCCGCCGTAGACCTTTGCCACGGCTCCGTCGAGCACGAACTGCGTCGCGCGCCAGATGTCGGGGCCGGTGCCGTCACCCTCGATGAAGGGAACGATGGGATCGTCGGGGACGACGAGCTTGCCGTCGCGAAAGTCGATGCGCGTGCCTGTTTGCGTCATAGCGCGAAGTTTATCCCGACCCGCTGTCATCCTGAGCCGCCGGAGCTGCGGAGCAGCGGAGGACGGTCGAAGGACCTCGTGCCTGATAACCCGGTGGGCTATTCACGAGGCGAGCATCCGGGGGTCCTTCGACCGTCCTACGGCGTTCCGCGCTTCGCGCTCCAACGCCTCCGGCGGCTCAGGATGACAGGGACAGGAGACTCCGCAGCAGCGTCAGGTTCTTCCGATCCGATTCGTGCTCGATCGGTTTCGGCGTCTCCAGCAATTTCGGGATGCCGCGGAAACGGGGATCGTTCAGCAGAAAGCGGAAGGCTTCCACGCCGATCTCGCCGTCGCCGATGTGTTGATGGCGGTCGACGCGCGAGCCGAGCGGCTTCTTCGAATCGTTGAGATGAAAGGCGCCGACATTTTCGAGGCCGACGTGCGTGGTGAGCGCGTCCATCGTGCGCTCGTAATCGTCGCGGTTGCGGAGCTCGTACCCCGAGGCGAAGACGTGACAGGTGTCGAAACAGATGCCCACGCGCCGTTTGTCGTCGACGAGCGCGATGATCCGTCCGAGCTCTTCGAACGTGCAGCCGAGGCAGGAGCCCTGTCCAGCCGCGGTCTCGAGCAGCGTGACCACTTTGTGATCCGGAATCGCGTCGTGAATCTGATCGAGCGAGCGGGCGATCTGTTCGATGCCGGCATCGACTCCCGCACCCATGTGCGCGCCGGGATGCAGCACGACCGCGTGGATGCCGAGCCGTTCCGCGCGATCGAGCTCGTCGATCATGGCTTCGATCGACTTGCGATGAAAATCAGGATTGGTCGTGGCGAGATTGATGAGATACGACGCGTGCGTGAACACCGGCCGCAGCGTTCGTTTCTCCGAAAAGACGGCGATGTCTTCATCGGACATTGCCTTGCCCTTCCACTGATTCCCGTTCTTCGCGAAGAGCGCGATCGCGGATGCGTTGATCTCCGTGGCGCGGTCGAAGACGGTGTGCAGTCCGCCCTTCGTCGAAATGTGCGCGCCGAGGAGATCGCCGTGTGTGTCAGGGAACGTGAAGCGGGACATGGAGGAGAGGACTACTTCGGGATCGGGATGCTACCGAGGAGGTACTTCAGATCGTCGTCGCGCCAGCGAATGCCGCCGCCCAACGTGAACGCGGTGTGGTTCAGCACGTTGTCGACGCCGCTGCGGACGAAGATCGTCGGCGTGGTTGGCTTCTCGGTGCGGAAGACGTACTCGCCGTACAAACGAACATGCGGGTTGCTGTCGCCGGTGCGATGGCCGAAGTCGAACGCCTCGCCGGTCACGCGGATGCGGCTGTTGTAGAAGTAGTCGACGCCGGCGCCGCCAGTCGAATCGATCATGCCGAGGCGGACGGCGAACGGCTTCAGGTTCCAGCCGGCCTGCGCGGAAACAAGGAACGAATGCTCGAACTTCGTCTGGTGCGTGATCGTCGTCTGCGATTGGCCGGTGGCGGGATTCGTGACCGTCTCTTCAATCGTTTTGTCGTTGCGTTTGCCGTACGGCGTGTCGGCCAGTTCGACGTTGTAGAAGCGATTGCGCTCCGGATTCGGCGTCAGCCGCAGCCAGACGGCCGATCGCGAATTGCCGCCGACTTTCTCCGCGCCGTCCTGCGTGGCCGGCAAGCCGGCGTAGTAATCGCCGTTGAGGCCGAGGTCGAGCTGCATCTTGCCAACGCGTCCGAGCGTGTTGCGCAACTCGTTCACGCCGCTTTCGACGGAGCCGAGCGCCGCGGTCAAACGATCGTGCGCTTCATTGCTGTAGAGCAGCTTGCCGACCGTCCCTTCGCCGCTGCGAATCTGTCCCGTGACTGAGTTGAGATTGTCGGAGGTCGTCTTCAGATCAGCCGACAAGGTGCGGAGGTTCTCCACGATCTGGCGGACGTCCTGGCGGTTCTCGCCGACCGTGCCCGACATCTGCGTGGCCATGTGATCGAGCGACGCGGCCAGCTTCGGAATCTCCACGCGCAACGACTCGCTGACAGCGCGCGCGTTGGCCATCGTGGCGTCGACATTCGACCGGTTCGCGGCGATGAGATCCCTCATCTGCTCCGTGATCGTGCGGACGTTTTCAATGATGTCCACCAGCCGCTGCTCGCCGGTCGGACCCGACATCGCGCCACGCAACGAAGCCGTGATCGCCTTCACATCATTCGCAATCGCGGCAACCTGATTGGTGATGTCGTCCATCGACACCGGCTGCGTTCCGTGCAGGACCACGCTCTGTTCCTGCGGAATGGCGGGCGTATTCGACGGACCGGGATCGAGCTCGATGTACTTCTCGCCGAGGAGTCCGAGGTTCGCGACGTGAGCGCTCGCACCGGGATGCAGAATCACGTCCGGATCGATATCGAGCGTGACCTCGGCTTTCCCATCCGGACGCAGCTTGATGTTCGAGACTTTTCCCGCGCGGACACCGGCCACGCGCACGGCCGACTTGTTGTCGAGTCCCGCCACCGAGTCGAAGACCGCCGTGATTTTGCGCGCGCCCGTTCCGTGGCCGATCTGCACGTCTTCGATCTTCAGGATGAAGTACCCGAGGACCGCCAGGATGATCAGCATGAAAATGCCGACTTTTGCCGCGGATGACATCTCGTTAATTTCCTTGGAGTTTCAGCGGGTCCACGCCTGCCCGTCTCAGCATCTGGAAAAGCAAAGCAAGTGGTAATCCAACTACGTTTGTGTAGCTGCCGTGGATGGAGTCGATGAACATCGCTCCGATGCCTTGTACGGCGTACGCGCCGGCTTTGTCGCGCGGCTCGCCGGTCGAGACATACCACGCGATGTCGCGCTCGTCGAGCGGCAGCATGCGCACTTCGGACTCCGCAACGCGCGTGTCGCGCCAGCCGCGGGCCGCATTCTGCAGCGTGACGCCGGAGTAGACGATGTGGGTCTTGCCGGCGATGGCGGCGAGCATTCGACGCGCATCGGCATCGTCGGCCGGTTTCTCCAGCAGTTCGTCGCCGAGAAGGACGGTGGTGTCGGCAGCGATGATCCAGGCGTCGTCGTGCCTGGCCGCGATTGCCGCCGCTTTGTCGCGCGACAAACGCGCCACGTACTCTTCCGGCGATTCACCCGGCTGATGCACCTCGGGGACGTCGCTCGGCATGACGTCGAACTGCAATCCGATCGATGCCAGCAACTCCCGCCGCCGCGGCGACTGCGACGCGAGAATAAACCTCATCGCGCCATCACCAGGCCGATGTTGAGCACGACGATGAACCGCGCCTCGGTGACGATGCGATAGATGATGCGAATCCCCTCGCTGCGATAACTCCAGTACCCGCGCAACGGCTCGAACAGCGGCGCTCCGATGATGGGATCCTCGTCAATCGTCTCCAGCGCTTTCGCCGCGACGGCGCGCTGTTCATCGTTCAGGCTGCGCCAATCCTTTTCCACGCGTTCGGCAAAACGCAGGCGGTCGTTCCACATTGGTGGGGGAGTTTATAACTGTCATCCTGAGCCGCCGGAACGACGTAGGCGAAGCCTGAGTCGCGGAGGACCGAAGGATCCCATTCCTGCTAACAAGGGGAAGGGCGGCGGCGGGTCGCGAAGGCAAGCACTTTGAGGGTCCTTCGACCGTCCTCCGGCGGCTCAGGATGACAGCTTCTTCATCTCCAACAAGTCTTCCACCGCGATCATCGCGCCGCGCTCCACTTCGGCCTCGGCCTCGTCGATCGCCGCGCGCAGCGGCGCGTCGTCGGCGATGTCGATCGTTTCGCGGAGCGCGAGGTATTCATCGTGCGAGATGAGAATCGCGATGGGGCGGTCGTTGCGCAGGAACGTCGTCCGGTTGCCGGTCAGTTCGCATTCGCCGACCAGGGCGCGGACGTCCTCAGGCGCGTCGAGGATGTCGAAGCGTTTGTCCATGCGGTTGGGACTGATCTTCGCCGATCAGCGCCTCGAGATGCGCGCGAAATTCGTCGCCGAGGATGGGATGGCGCAGCGCGTAGTCGACGGTGGCTTTCAGATAACCGAGCTTTTCGCCGGCGTCGTAGCGCTTTCCTTCGAAGACGTAGCCGTAAAACTCGCCGGTGCGGACCAGCTCGCGCAACGCGTCGGTGAGCTGGATCTCGCCGCCGGCGCCGCGCTCGGTCTTTTCGAGGACCGGGAAAATGTCCGGCGGCAGGATGTAGCGGCCGATGATCGCGTAGCGCGACGGCGGCTTCACCTTCGGCTTCTCGACCATGTCGGTGATGTGAAAACGCCGGTTGCCGAGCATGTTGCCGCCTACGATTCCGTAGCGCGACGTCTCCTCGGCACTCACCTCCATCAGCGCCACGACGGGACGGCCGGTCTCCTCGAACACATGCCGCATCTGCAGCAGGCACGGCTCGTCGGCGAGGATCACGTCATCGGGCAGCACGACCGCGAACGGCTCGCGTCCGACGGCATCCTTCGCCTGCAAAACGGCGTGGCCGAGGCCGAGTGCTTCCTTCTGGCGGACGGAGATGATGTCGGCCATGCGGCTGACGGTCTCGACTTCGTCCAGCAGATCGTTTTTCTTCCGCTCCTGAAGCGAGCGCTCCAGTTCCGCGGTGCGGTCGAAGTGATCGAGGATCGCGTCTTTGCCTTTGGAAAGGATGACGACGAGCTTGTCCATCCCCGACCCGAGCGCCTCTTCGATTCCGTACTGCAGGATCGGCTTGTCGACGAGCGGCAGCATCTCCTTCGGAATGACTTTCGTCGCCGGAAAAAACCGCGTGCCGAAGCCGGCACACGGGAAGACGCAGGTGCGGAGGGTGGTCATGTCGCGCGAAGGATAGCAGCGCGGCGAATGCGGAGAACGATTCGCTGTGTTCAGCGCCGGACAGGCGCGACGACAGGCTCGGGCATCGGAGCGCCGGTGACCAGACCGGCGACCGACGACCGGAGCCACTCCAGTTTGGCGAGAAGACCGCTGCCGTCGGGCTTGCGCGACGCGGCCGTTTCGGGGGCTTCGTAAAACGGATTGTCGAGGAGGATGTTGCCCTCGATCCGGACATGCGGGTGCGTGGCGAGGGAGTGGTCGAGCGTATCGGTCGGCAGCCGGTTGCGGTTGTAGAGACAGAGGCCGAGAGCGCGCGACGAGGGATAGAACGCGTTGAGGCGCGCCTCGTACTCGGCGATCCGTTCCGAGCCATTCGCTTCGTCCAGCAGCCACGACATATCGCCCGCGGCGCACAGTCCCTGAAAGCCCGCGTCAAGCGCATCTTTCACCGCTCCATGGAGCATGTGAATCATCTTGTCGGGATCGAAGGAGCCACCTTTCAAGTGGGCTTCACGCTTCGTGATCAGGAGCAGAGCGCCGCGCGCCTCTTCCGTGTCGACGTCGATCCCGGCCGAGCGGAGACCATCGCGGAACTCGTCCGGCGTGTGCTCGCAGCAGACGTAGAGGCATCGCTCTCCGCGGCTCAAACCGCCGCGAATGTATTCAATCGCCGCCGTGAGCTGTTCGTCGCGGTTCGAATAGAGAGTGCAGACATGATCGCCTTGTTGGTACTGCATACGTGGAGAGTTCATGGTCCGCACACTATGCAGAAGTCGTACCTCGCGGTGATTGCTTCGGCTCGCCTGGCCGGACGCGGCAACGATATTGCTTTCGTCGTGGTAAAACTCTTCGTTACCGGGCGGGCATGCGTAAACTCCTCATCGTTCTCACGTTTCTCTTCACGGCACTTCCTCTTTGTGCGCAGTGGCGCCGCGCGAATCTTTACGGCGCCGACGTCCGCGCGCTGATCATCGATCCCTCACACCCCGACACCCTCTACCTCGGCACCAGCGGCGGCGAGGTCTACGTTTCCACCGACGGCGCGAAGTCGTGGCAGAACCCGCGCGGCGGCATCCCGTTTCCGGGCTATGTCGTCGACAACCTCGTGCTCGATCGCAAGGGACGGCTCTGGGCTGCATGCTGGGGCGCGTGGGGCGGCGGCGTCGTGGCGGTCTCCGAGGATGGCGGAAAGAACTGGACGAGGCGCGATGCAGGGCTCGAAGATTTCTCCGTCCGCGCCATCGCCATCGATCCGCATGACGCCGACTTCGTCCTCATCGGCGGATTGACCGGCGTCTATCGCTCGACGGATGGCGGCGAATCGTGGACGCAGATTTCCGATCAGATCAACGTCGAGTCGCTCGCGCTCGACCCGCGTACGCACGACCGCATCTATGTCGGCACGTGGCGGCAGGGAACGCGGTCCGACGACGGCGGCAAAACGTGGAAGCTGATCAACAACGGCATGGTGCTCGACACCGACATGTTTTCGATCACCATCGACCGCTACAACCCGGACAAGGTATGGGTCTCGACCTGCGGCTGGGTCTACAACACGCCAAACCGCGGCGAGAACTGGACGCGGTATCGCGACGGATTCAACAACCGGCGCATCCACGACATCGAGCTCGATCCGTGCGATCCCGACTCGATTTTCGCCGGCTCCGTGGCCGGGCTGTATCGCAGCCACGACGGCGGCAAGACCTGGTACACGATCAGCGATGAATCGCTCGTCGTGAACACGATCGCGCTTCATCCGCAGCGCCCCGGCCGCGTGATCCTCGGCGTCGAAGGCGACGGCGTCTACATCTCCAACGACAACGCCAAAACGTTCACGCGCACCTGCGACGGACTGCGCAATCTGACCATCACCTCGATCGCCGCCGACGCCGCGCAACCGAAAAACGTCTACGCCGCGGTGGCGTTCGGCGGATCGTCGAGCGGCATCTATCGCTCGTCGGACTCCGGCACAACCTGGAAGAAGCTGCCGACGACTGACCTGCCGCAAATCCTCTCGCTCGTCATCACCGAGGATGCCGAAGTGAAGTTCGTGGCGGGGACGGAGAAGGGATTCTTCTGGAGCGCCGACGGCGAGACGTGGTCCCAGGCGCCGCCTGCGAGCTATCCGATCCGCGTCGACAAAGTGCTTCGCTTCAACAAAGTCCGTTACTTCGCGGCCACCGCGGAAGGCGTCTTCACCAGCCGCGATGCCGGCAAGAGCTGGTATCGCCTGGCCGGCGCCGAAGACCGCGCCGTCGATATCACCATCGGCAACCTCGGCGACAAACGCGCTCTCTTCGCGCTGACGAATGCAGGACTTCGCGCGTTCGACGGCACGGAGTGGATGCCGGTCGCCGGCGCGCCGTCGAAAGGCCGCACGATCGCCGTGCGCGGCTCGGGCGAACAGCAACTCCTCTTCATCGCCGGCTCGCAAGGCGTGAAAGCCGGCCACGTCGCCGTCGACGGTAAGTGGACCGAGATGGAAGCGCCGGACGCGCAATTCGCCTCGGTCTTCGGCGGCTCGCGCAGCACCGACAACTTCGTCTTCCTCACCTCGCGCCAGCAGCACGAAATGCTGGTCGCCGAACCGAAAAACTCCGATTGGCGCTCGTTCCCGCTCCCGTCGTGGACCGCCGAGGTGACGTCGGTCGCCCTCGATCCCTTCAATACCGCCCGCCTCTACGTCGGCACCCTCGGCGAGGGGATCTTCATCTACGAAGGGAAGTCGGCCAAGTACGAGGCGAAGAAAAAAGTGGCGGAGACGGTCGTGGTGACGGGCACAAATTAACTGTCATCCTGAGCCGCCGGAGCTGCGGAGCAGCGGAGGACGGTCGAAGGACCCCCCAGGTGTTTGCCTCGAAAAACCCCCGCACGGGTTACCAGCTGGGGGTCCTTCGACCGTCCTTCGCTGCTCCGCAGCTCCGGCGGCTCAGGATGACAGGGCTTACTTCGTGGCAGGGTCGTAGTACCGCACCACCACCATCCCCACGCCCTTCTGCGCCTGCTCCGATTTTGGATCGGCGGAGAGGATGGCCATCACGTTCGGGAGTTTGTGATCGTAGATGAGGATCTTCTTCGTTCCCTGACGCGGCTTGCCGAGCGACTGGCGGAGAAACGCGCGCTCCTCTTCGAACGCTTTCGGCGCATCCTGCAGGATTGTGAAGAGCTCGAAGCGGATCGACGTCAGGCGTTCGCCGGCGAACTGCAGCGTGAGCGATTTGTCGTCGGAGTAATCGACAACGAGTTGGCCCGCTGCATCACCTTTCCTCGTATGCCAGCCGTTCGACTCGAGCGCCTTCACCGCCGCGGCGCGATTCATCCCGATCGTCAGATGGAACGACTCCGGCCGCATCCAGGAAGTCTTGCTGTTCGACGGAAACGCCGTCGCAAAGAAGATCGCGAGGATCGCGATCATGCCGCTCCTTGCGTGGTCGCCTCGGCTTTCAACTGCGGATCCCAGCCCACGACGGCGTTCCCCGTTCCGATCACCGTCCAGTAGCCGTAAACCTCGGCGGGATACGACGGAAAGTCGAGCGCCGATAGCATCCACGCCAGCGAGCCTGCCTTCACCTCGCTGACGGCCATGTCCATGAACTCCGGCAGCACCGCGATCAGTTCGCGCGTCCGTCCTTTGCGCATCAGGTCGAGCACTTTCATGTCCCACAGATAGCCGCTGTGCTCGTACACGTGCTCGCGCGACATGTCCTCGGGGATGTCCGGCTCCGTCGTGAAGTGGCGATGCGAGAGCGTGTTCGACGCGAGCAGTACCGCGCGCCGTCCGCTCTTTTCAATCGCACGTTTCGTAGCCTGACCGAGCTTCAGCATCTGCTGCTGGCCCATCTCGTTCGAGAAGTAGTACGGCGAGTTGTTCGACGAGATGCCGACGATGGGGATGTCCCACTCCGGATTCATCATGTGGCAGGAGACGATGGTGCCGTAGTCGACGCGGAAGTTCGGGTTGCGCATCATCTTCGTGATCAACCCGTCGCGCGCGCCTTCCTCGGCGATCAACTCCGCCAGCTCGACGTCGACTTTGATGTCGTAGTTGAACCGAAAGAGATTCGGAAAAATCGGATCGACCGACAGCCCGTGAAATTCGGGGATGCCGAGGAAGTGATGGCCGATCACGGTCTGCCAGTGCGGCGAGTGGACAAGAAACACATCCGGCTTCTTCTCCAGAAAATGCTTCCGCGCGCGCTCGTAACCCCAGCGCAAAACCTCCCAGCCGCACTCGGACTTCGGCTCGTTACGCCAATGGTTGTCGCCGTAGACGATGTGCGGCGGATGGGGAGCGAGAACACCGCCGATGATGGAGCCGGTAGACATTGGCGAAATTGTAGCCTGTCATCCTGAGCCGCCGGAGGACGGTCGAAGGACCCCCCATCCTGCTAACCGTTTTAATCAGTGATGTTGGCCGCCACCCAACCGGGTTATCAGCTGGGGCGTCCTTCGACCGGCCTCCGGCGGCTCAGGATGACAGTTTGGCGTAGCCGCCGCGAAGGTGTTTCGCGCGCGCGAAGCCCGCGTCGCGGGCGAGGTCGAGAGCGCGCGCGGAGCGGCCGCCAGTCTGGCAATAGAAGACGACGTCGGCATCGCGCGGAAGTTCGTCCAGACGATTCGGCAGTTCTCCGAGCGGGATGTGACGCGCGCCGTCGATGTGGCCTGCATCCCATTCGTATGCTTCGCGCACATCGATCGCGATCGCGTCACCGATCTCCGTGACTTCGTGCAGATTCGCGGGATTGCAGAGCTGGTCGTAGTCGATGAGCCCCGTGATCGCGGTGTGCGCGTCGTGTTGTTGTTTGAGGCGCAGCGTGCGAAACGACATCCGCAACGCGTCGAAAAGGAGCAGCCGGCCGACGAGCGTTTCGCCGATGCCGGTCAGCAGCTTGACCGTCTCGGTAGCCTGGATCGTGCCGACGACGCCGGGCAGCACGCCGAGCACGCCGCCTTCGGCGCAGGACGGGACGAGATGCGGCGGCGGCGGTTCCGGATAGAGACAGCGGTAGCACGGACCGTCCGCGGCCGAAAAAACGGAGGCTTGGCCTTCAAACCTGAAAATCGAGCCGTAGACGTTCGGCTTGCCGAGGAGGACGCAGGCATCGTTGACGAGGTAGCGGGTGGCGAAGTTGTCGGTGCCGTCGACGATGACGTCGTAGTTCTCGATGATGCCGAGCGCGTTCTCCGAGGTCAGCGCGGCGTCGTGCGTGTCGATGGTGATGTCGGGATTCAAATCCTGCAGCCGCGCTCTCGCAGCTTCGACTTTCGGACGTCCGACGTCGGAGGTTCCGTAAAGCACCTGGCGATGGAGATTGCTCGCGTCGACGTCATCGAAATCGACGAGACCGATGCGACCAACGCCGGCAGCCGCGAGGTAGAGGCCGACCGGACTTCCCAATCCACCGGCGCCGACGACCAGCACCGAGGCAGCCTTGAGCTTCTCCTGACCCGCTTCCCCAACCTCGGGGAGGATGAGGTGGCGGGCGTAACGTGCGCGCTCGGATCGAGTCAGCACCGCCTGTCATCCTGAGCCGCCGGAGGCGTGGAGCCGAAGGCGGAGCGCCGGAGG
>JBAVBF010000414.1:0-5069 GCA_049586115.1 Thermoanaerobaculia bacterium
TTCCCACGGGTGAACCCGTGGGCTACGGTTCTTACTCAGGCTACGCCAGAGGAATAACGACTTTTACTTCTGCAGCCGGATATCCCCGCCCGAACTGCGGAGGACAAGCTTTGGACCGCCGCCGTTCAACTTGCCGTTCAGCGATGAATCATCCTGCTTGCCGAGGATCGTGACCGGCACCTCGGAATCAACATCGCCGCCGCTTGTGTGCGCATCGATGTCGAGGCCGACGTTCGAGGCGACGTGGACGGTGATGCCGCCGCCGGAAGTCGAAAGCTTCGATTCGCCGCGCGGCTGACGCGAAAGACGTGCCTTGATCGAACCGCCCGAGGTCGACGCGTCGATGATGCCGCCGGCGTCGCCGATCTCGATCGAGCCACCCGACGTATGCGCTTTCAGATCGCCCTGCGCGCGTCCGATGTCGATCGAACCGCCCGAGGTCTTCACGTTCAGTGCGCCGGTGGTGTTGTCGACCTTGATGTCGCCGCCCGAAGTGGAGAGCAGCGCGTTGGCCTGCGAGCCGGCCATCGAAATGTCTCCGCCCGAGGTGTGCGCATCGACCGCGCCCGTGATATGTCCGAGCGCAACATCGCCGCCGGATGTGTTGACCTTCACCTGGCCATTCAGATCGGAGACGCTGATGTCGCCGCCCGAGGTCTTCAGATCGACGTTGTACTGCGAGGGAACGTTCACGACGAAGCGGACTTCGAGATCGTTGTTCCAGTGGAACCAGGACGTGGGCTGGTCGTACTTCGCGCGAATGCGAACGTTGTTGCCTTCCGGCGTGAAGCTGATCTCGAGCTCTTTGAAGACCTCATCAGCTTTCGATTGGCCGGATACTTTCGCGCGGCGGATGACGTCGACGCTGACGTTCGCGGCGCCGGATGTGACCTTGATGTCGCCAAGATCGGCGTCAATGATGATCGTGCCGCCGGGACGGACGTTGAAACTGCGGTGAACGGGACTCACGATCGCGGCATGGGCGGCAGAAATCGACACCAACCCAAGCACGGCCGCGAGCGCTGCATAGCGAATGCGCCTCATGGTGTGCCTCCTGTGCGAAGTAAGTACGCCGGAGAAGGTGAAAGGTTAGCGGGCCGGCGAAAGGGAGATGGTTCACGCGGGGCTCGCGGAGAGGCGGAGAACAGTAGAGTTCTTTTCTCCGCTTCTCTGCGGTCTCCGCGTGAACCCGTTCCCCTCTCACTTTCCGGCAGGATTCACCACGACCGCATCGAACTTCGTATTTGCCGTCGGCATCCCCATCGCCATCCCCGCCTCGGCGAACGGAAAGAGCAATCCTCCGACGCGCCGGAAGCCGCTGTAGTCGACGACGAATTCAAGCCCGAGGCTTTTCCGGTCGCGCGGACGCAGCGTGAGTTTTCGCATGTGCCGATTGTGCAACGTGGAATTGACGCGGCGCATGGCGATGTATACGGTCGCGCGCCATGACCACCGAAGCCCCACCGAAGCCGCGCGATTTCATCCGCGAAATCGTCGAGGACGATCTCGCCGCCGGCAGGACCGCGCGCGTGATCACCCGCTTTCCACCCGAGCCGAACGGACACCTGCACATCGGCCACGCAAAATCGATCTGCCTCAACTTCGGCGTTGCCGGCGAATACAACGGCCAGTGCAATCTCCGTTTCGACGACACGAATCCGGCGAAGGAAGAGATCGAGTACGTCGAGGCGATCGAGCACGACATCGCGTGGCTCGGCTTTTCGTGGGGCGAGAATCTTTTTCACGCGTCGGACTACTTCGACCAGCTCTACGCGTGGGCCGAAGAGCTGATTCGCGCGGGCAAGGCGTACGTCGACAGTTCCTCGCCGGACGAGATGCGCGCGATGCGCGGCACGCTGACCGAGCCGGGCATCGAGTCGCCGCATCGCAAGCGCCCGGTGGATGAAAACCTCGATCTCTTTCGCCGCATGAAAGCGGGCGAGTTCCCCGACGGCGCTCACGTGCTGCGGGCGAAGATCGACATGGCCTCGCCGAACATCAACATGCGCGATCCGGTGCTCTACCGCATCCGCCACGCGACGCACCACCGCACCGGCGATGCCTGGAGCATCTATCCGATGTACGACTACGCGCATCCGCTGTCGGACGCGATCGAGCACATCACGCATTCGCTCTGCACGCTCGAGTACGAGGACCACCGCCCGCTCTACGACTGGCTGATCGAGAACGTCCCGGTGCCGTCGCGCCCGCGGCAGTACGAGTTCGCGCGGCTCAACCTCAACTACACGGTGATGTCGAAGCGCAAGCTGCTGCGGCTTGTCGAAGAGAAACACGTCAGCGGCTGGGACGATCCGCGCATGCCGACCATCGCGGGCCTGCGCCGCCGCGGCTTCACGCCCGAGTCGATCCGCAACTTCTGCGAGCGCGTCGGCGTGGCCAAGCGCGAGAACATGATCGACGTCGGCCTGCTGGAGTTTTCCATCCGCGAAGATCTCAACACAAACGCGCCGCGCGTGATGGGCGTGCTCGATCCGCTGCGGGTGGTCATCGACAACTATCCGGCCGATGAAACGGAATGGTTCGAAACCGGCGCGCGCAAAGTCCCGTTCGGAAAAACGATCTTCATCGAGCGCGACGATTTCATCGAAGATCCGCCGCCGAAGTTCTTCCGCCTCTCGCCCGGCCGCGAGGTGCGACTCCGTTCGGCCTACTTCATCACCTGCACGAACGTCGTGAAAGACGATGCCGGCAACATCGTCGAACTGCACGCGACGTACGATCCCGCCACGCGCGGCGGCGACTCGCCCGACGGCCGCAAACCGAAAGCGACGCTGCACTGGGTCGCCGCCGATCACGCCATCGATTGCGAAGTGCGCCTGTACGACCGTCTCTTCAAATCGGAGAATCCCGAGGAGAGCGGCAATTTCCTCGACGACCTGAATCCGGACTCGCTGCAGATCGTGCCGCGCGCGAAACTGGAACCGTCCATCCGCGGCGCCGCTCCCTTCACCCGCTACCAGTTCGAACGCCTCGGCTACTTCTGCGTCGATCCCGATTCGTCCGAAGACAGGATCATCTTCAACCGCACGGTCACGTTGAAGGACACCTGGGCCAAGGTGAAGTAGCGCAGCCGGAACGCTGGCGTCACGCCGGCTGGCTCGGCTGCGTCTCGCTGCCTAACCGCCACACCCTCAACATTTGCTGATAACGCGCAAGCCTCGCATTCGGCGGCGAGACGCCGCCGGTCCAGCCGGCGAGGACGCCAGCGCTCCGTCGCGTCGAAGCTACAGCAGCAAATGCATCGCGCCTGCGTAGAGGAAGCTGCCGATGAGCACGCCGGCGATCTTGACGTGCGCAGGAAGGACTGTTCCGTATGGCGCCGGAGCGATGATGCGCTGGAGCGCAATCAGCAGCAGGCCGAGCGCGCAGAAACCGATCGCTGACCACACATAGCTCGGCAATTGAATCGGCGCGACGCTCGGACCAACGATCCAGGTCAGCGCGATCAGACCGGCGCCGAAAAGGATGATTGCGAACGTCACCGCGTACAGCTCACGGCCTGACATCCGTACCGCCGGTGCTTCCGTGTCGAATGGCGTCATCGCATCCTCCGCCGCCCGGTTATGCAGCGAAGGTGCCTACCGAACCTGGCCCGCCCTCCGCACGTATCATTCCGGCATGAAGCTCCGTTTTCTTCTCATCGTTTTTCTGATCACCCTTGCCTGTAAACCAGTCGCGGAATCGCAGACCGTCGATGCACGCCAGCCGCGGCAGGAACGTGCGCCGATCCCGACCAGCGTCAGCGCTTCCCGCCGCACGCCGATCGTCACCGTCGCGCACGACGTCGGACCGGCCGTCGTCAACATTCAAACCGAGTCGACCATCCGCCGGCGCGAAGTCGATCCATTCTTCGATCCGTTTGGCGTCTTCGGCGGACGCGACCGCAGCTACACCTCGCAGTCCCTCGGCTCCGGTTTCGTCTGGTCGAGCGAAGGAATCATCGTCACCAACAATCACGTCGTCGAAGGCGCCTCTCGCATCACCGTCAACTTCAGCGACGGCACGCAGGTGCCCGCGAAACTGATCGGCGTCGATCCCGACAGCGACGTGGCCGTGCTGCGCGTCGATGCGAAAAATCTGCTCGCCGCGCCGATCGGGATTTCGTCGGACCTGCTCATCGGCGAAACGGTCATCGCCGTCGGCAATCCCTTCGGTCTCAGCGGCACCGTCACCACCGGCGTCGTCTCCGCCCTCGGCCGGTCGGTTCCGTCGAAAGAAGCCGGCCGCACCTTCACCGATTTCATCCAGACCGACGCCTCGATCAATCCCGGCAACTCCGGCGGGCCGCTGCTCAACATCGAAGGGCGCGTCATCGGTATTAACACGATGATTTACGCCAACGCGCAGGGTATCGGCTTCGCCATCCCCGTCGATCGCGCGAAGAAAGTGATCCAGGACATCCTTCGCTACGGCCAGGTGCACAGCGCCTGGATCGGCGCCGTCACCGCGACGATCACCCCCGAGGAAGCGCGGCGAACGGGATTGCGCGCGTCGCGTGGAGCGCTCGTGGCGCGCGTGATCCCCGGCTCGCCGGCGCAGAGTGCCGGACTGAAAGCGGGCGACATCATCACCGCCGTCGCCGGCAAGCCGGTCGATTCGCGCGAGGCCTTCTCGACCTACACCGCCACCGTTCCCTCGGGTCAGCCGCTTGCGCTCACCGTCTCGCGCGACGGCGCCACGCAATCGATCTCCGTCCGCCCCTCCGACGCTCCACGCGACCTCGGGCTGCGCATCCTTTGGGAAATCGCCGGCATCCACGTCATCGACCAGAGCGGCACCGTCGTCATCGACGAAGTCTCACGCAACTCCCGCAGCGAAAGCATCGGCCTCGCACGCGGCGACGTCATCGTCGGCGTCAACGGCACCGAGGTAACTTCGGTGAAGGATTTGAATCAGGCGCTGACGCAATCCGCGGAACGTTCCTCAGTCGTGTTGCAAGTCGCACGCGGACGTTACATTTACAGCCTGACCTTCCCGATGGGGACGTAAGATTTGTCATCCTGAGCCGCCGGAGCGAAGCGGAGGACGGTCGAAGGACCCCCTTCCTG
>JBAVBF010000415.1:0-4133 GCA_049586115.1 Thermoanaerobaculia bacterium
GCCCAGTCGCGCGCGCCGCTGCTCGATCCCGCCGTGTCGTCGCTGTTGCAAAGCCGGGGCGTCGATACAACGAAGATCGATCCGCCGTCGCAGACCGCGACTCCTGCGCCGGGCCACAAGATCGCTACGTTGAGCCGGGGAGCGACGACGCGTACGTTCGACTTCGCCGGCAAGTCCGAGCTGGTCGACGATGGCTTGTTCCGTTACCACTACGACCAGAAGGGGAGACTCGACTGGGCCGCGGAGAAAGCCACTGCCACCGGTCTACCGATCCGCCGCATCCTCTACGCGTACGACGGCAACAACCGCCTAGGTGGGCCGTACCGCGCAGACGGCGAGCGCGACCTCGCTGACGGCGAGCTACGACACGTTCGAGTGGAACCTCGAGACGCGTGCGGACGTGATCGCCGCCGACGGCATCCCGGCCGAGACCACCTTCGTCTGGGATCCGGTCTCGGACCGCATCATTGTCTTCTTCCGCGCCGGCGACAGCAAGCTGGCGAACGACGCGAACAACAACATGCTCAAACAGATCATCCACGGCGACATGGGTTACGACGATCCGCTGGAGGTAACCACGATCGACACCTCAGTCGTCGTCGGACCGGGCCGGTGCGACGCAGTCGCACGACTACTACAACACCGGCAGCGGCAAGTCGTTCAAGGACCCCGGCACCACGCCCGAGACCACCAGCGTTACCACCGACAACCTCGGCCGGCCGCTGGTCATTACGTATGAAGCGGACGGCACGACCCAGGAGATCCGCTACGACGCCGCCCGCGTGCTGGCGGTGAAGGACCGCCAGGATCGCTGGCAGTCGTTCTTCTACGAGAATGGACATCTGACCGAGATCTGGGACGGGCAGACGCCGAAGTCGGGCAACCAGCTCGACAAGATCGACTACGCCGGAGCGGGAAGCGTCACCCACTGGACCACACCTGACGCGAAGATCGACTACGCCGGCTTCACGCTCGACGATCAATCCGACGCGTTCTCACCAACACTCTCCACTGTGTATTTTCGGCGAGGTGTGATCGTTCACTTTGCTGCCAGGGCGAGTTGCAGGTTGTTGCGGGCGCGCTCGTGGTTGGGGTTGAGGGTCAGAGCCATGCGGTAGGCCTGCACCGCTTCGGTGCGGAAGCCGAGTTGGGCCAGGGCCCAGGCGAGGTTGTTGTAGGCGTCGGCGGATTGTGGATCGTGGCGGAGGGCATCGCGCGAGGCGTGTGCCGCAGCCGGCCAGTCGTGATGCTGGATTGCGGAAAGTCCGTCGGTGAACGCGGCGGTGTAGGACGGCCAGGTGCGCGTCACGTCTGCGATCGATGGCTCGTTTGGATCGAGCTTCCGCGTCTCTTCGAGCAGGGCGCGGGTCTCCGCCTCGGCACCTCGGGCATCGTCGAGCCGCAGGAGGAGATCGCGCGGTGCGGGTGCGGCTGAGCTTTGACTCAGTGATGTTTTCAAATGAACGAGCGCTTCGGGCGCGCGTCCGACGCCCACGAGCCACCGCGCAAAGAAAAAGTGGGCGTTCGCATCGGGATTCATCGCCAGAGCATTGCGAAAGTGGCGCTCCGCCTCGGCCGGATGCCCGAGCTCTCCTTCGACGATGCCCTGATTGATCTCGAGATACGAGTACCTCGGCGTGTACACAGCGGCGCGATCGAACGCCGCCTTCGCCTCGGCATACCGGCCGCGGGCCATTTGTGTGAGGCCGAAGTTCATCCATGCGCGGCCGTTCATCGGACTCTTCACCACGACGTCGGCCCACAGCGTCTCCTCGTTGCTCCACACTTCGTTGCGCTCGTGCGTTCCGATGGCGTGCGCGAGGAGCAATGCCACTGCGCAAACGACGGCGCCCTTGCGGCGTCGGGCGTCCTGCCCTCCCGCTGCAACGATCCATGCGGATACCGATGTGGTGAGCGCCAGCACCAATCCGATAAACGCGAAGAACACGCGATGCTCGTTCGTCACCTCGGCCAACGGAAAGCTCGAGGTGGGGATGAGCGCCACGGCGAACCAGATCAGGCCGAATGCGACGCTCTTCAGGCGTTCGTCGCGGGCACTGCGCCGGATCCACCAGATCAGCAGGGCGATAAACGTGTAGCCGGCGACGGCGCGTGTGTCGTACCACTGCGCGAACGTTCCCCAGTCGGTATCGGCGGTGAGTCCGAGCGGCAGGAAGAAGAGGCGGAAGTAGTGCAGCCAGACGAAGGGCTGCGTGATGAGGTAGGGCCATCGCGCGCTACCGCCGGAGGTCCATTCCGGGGCGTTCATCGCGTTGAGAAAGACGAGCAGGGCGATGCCGAGGAGCAGTGACGGCATCATCGTACGGAGCGCGCGGCGCCAGGTCTGTCCTTCGAAGAGCATCGCGTAGGCGAAAAGGAGCGGCGCGAAAACGACGAGCGGCGCCTTTGCCAGCGCGCCGATGGCCAGCGGCAGAAGGTAGAGCAGCGTGCGCCGCCAGAACGGGGAGCGCTGGTAGAGGATGAACGAGAGCAGCAGTCCGATCGTGGAGAGAAGCTCGGAGCGTGCGGAGATCAGGTTCATCGTCTCCGTATTTGCGGTGTGGACGCAGAAGAGCGTCGCCGCGAAGAGCGCGAGCCACTGGCCAGTCAGGGGCGTGAAGAAGAGGACCAGGAGTGCGCCCGTGATGAGCAGGAGCGCGATCTGCGTCGTATGAAAGGCGAGCGGATCGAGACCGTGGCCGCGTGCGTAGTCGATGGCCAGCGATAGCGTCACGAGCGGGCGATAGGTCGCGTTCTGCGGCAGGCTGCTGAAGGTGTGTGCGTCGGTGAAGAAGCGGGGAACGTTGGCGAGATTGCGCAGGTAAAGGTTCGTCTCGATGACGTGCGAATCGTCGAAGTGGAAGGAGTTGTGGAGCGAGTTTGCGTAGGCGGCGATCACCAGTGCGGTCGCGGCGGCGCAGTAGAAGGCGAACGTGAGGCGGCGAGGATTCACGGCAGCATTTTGAGGGCGTGCAGCAGTTCCTGGGTCACCGGATCGTAGACCGCAGCGGTCACGAAGATCTGGTGGAAGATCTGCAGCTCGATGAGCGCATTGATGGCGAGCAAGGCCACCGCGATGCGCGGCCGGCCGCGCAGCTCGAACGCAAGAAACGCCGCGACGGTCAGGCGCACCGCGGGATCGGCGCAGACGATGTAACGAAGATTCTGCGACGGCAGCAGCGCATAGACGGCGATCATGCCGGTGCCGAGAAAACCGAGGAGCCGCGTTTCGCGGGACCATTCCCCGATCCGCAGCGCGAACATCACGATCGCTGCCAGGAAGAGTGTCGTGACCACCGGTGCGATGGCCATCGAATCGATGAGCAGCCGGTGCGGCGGACCGCTCTGGTACTGCTCCGCGTACGGAGCACGCATCGCGCCGGTGATGATTTGGGTGATGCGGAAGAACGACGTCACGTCGCGCGCGAGGGCGCAGAAGACGGCGAAGAAGAGTGCCGGCGGCGCCGCCCACGCAAGGACGTCGCGCCATCGCAGCACGCGGGTGGTCATCCACCAGTACGCGACGAGCACGGGATAGAGAAAAAGCATTTGCTCTTTTGCGGCGATGGCGATGGTGGTCATCGCGATCCACGCCGCCAGCCACGCAGCTCGTCCACGGGGCGTTGCCGAACGGAAGTAGCGGTGCATCGCCGCGAGCGAGGCGAGCACGGCGGCGCAGAAGAACTCGTCGGCGAGCGCGCGGCGGCCGAGGGCGAGTTGCAGGGGAGAGGTGGCAGCGAGAGTCGTGGCGATGAGCGCGATTTTCTCGTCGAAGAGCTGGCGGCCGAACAGGTAGGTAAGCGCAACCGACGCGATACCGGCCAGAGTGGAGAGCATCGCCAGGGCGTGCGGCGTCGCGTCTCCGCCGATTCGAGTCGCCAGCGCCGCCGCACCGAGATACGACCACCGCAACGGATTCGGCAGCACCCACATCCCGCGATCGCCGGCGAACATGCGGATGATGCTCGGAAAACCGCTGCCGGCGGAGAGCGCTCTGGCGTAGAGAAGGTAGACGGTCTCGTCGGCGCGCGAGAAGGCGGTGACATTGTTGACGGCGATGCGCAGGGCCGCGGCGAGGATGAGAAGCGGCGCGGCGAGCGTCGGGGACGTCTCGCCGCGCTGCGGTTCCGTCG